>DASWOO010000026.1:0-9727 GCA_036404335.1 Kofleriaceae bacterium | reverse complement strand
AGGCCGAGCGACAGCTCGCCGATCTCGTCGAGGAACAGCGTGCCGCCGCTGGCCTCCTGGAACATGCCCAGCGTGTCGGCCACCGCGCCGGTGAACGCGCCGCGCTTGTGGCCGAACAGCTCGGACTCCATCAGCGCCTCGGGGATCGCGCCGCAGTTGACCGCGACGAACGGCGCCTTGGCCCGGCTGCCCTCGCTGTGCAGCGCGCGCGCGACCAGCTCCTTGCCGGTGCCGGACTCGCCGGTGATCAGCACGCTGGTCTTGACCGAGTGGATCTTGGTGATCAGCTCGAACACCTTCTGCATCGCCTTGCTCTTGCCGAGCAGCTGGGCGAGCCGGACCCGGCCGGCGAGCTGGTCGCGCAGCGCGAGGTTGTCCTCGACCAGGGCGCGCTTCTCGAGCGCCCGGCCGATCACCGCGTTGATCTCGTCGACCTGGAACGGCTTGGTCAGGTAGTCGTACGCGCCCTGCTTCATCGCCGCGATCGCGGTGTCGGTGGTCGCGAACGCGGTGACCAGGATGACCTCGGGATCGATCGGCTCGGGCGCGGCGCCGGCCACGGGCGGGCGGGTGATCGTCCCCGACTTGATCTGCGCGAGCAGGCCCAGGCCGTCGAGCTCGCCCGGCATCTTGAGGTCGCTGACGACCACGTCGACCGGGTGGCCGCGCAGCCGCGCGACCGCGTCCGCCCCGGTCGCGGCGACGGCGACCTCGTGGCCGGCGCGGCGCAAGCAGATCCCGAGGAACTCGCGCATCGATTGCTCGTCGTCTACTACGAGGATCTTACCCACAGCGCGACACTATGCCACGCGTCGAGCTCAGGGGGGCGGGGCGCCGAGCGCGCGCGCCAGGGCGAGGCGGGCCGCGGCCTCGGCGGGCTGGCCCCGGCGGAGCAGGACGCGGCCGAGCACGCGCTGATCGAGGGCGCGCGGGTCCTGCCAGGCGAGCCGGCGCGCGACGGCCTCGGCCTCGGCGTCGCGGCCGAGCTGGAGCAGCAGGTCGATCCGGGCGCGGGCGTAGCTCGGCTGGTCCCAGCGGCGGATCGCGGCGCGCTCGGCCCAGAACAGCGCGTCACCGGGCCGGCCGGCGGCGATCAGCAGATCTGCGTAGCTGGACATCGCGCTGGCGTAGCCGCTCTGCGCCGCGTGCGCGGCGGCCGCCAGCGCCTCGGCCGGGCGGCCGAGCTGGGCCAGCATCCGCGCCTGGCGCAGCAGCAGGTAGCCGTCGTCGGGGTGGCGCGCGAGGCAGCCCTCGACGGTCGCGATCGCCGGCAGCGGCGCGCCCTCGGCGAACTGCTCGCGGGCCAGCCAGTCGCAGACCTGCGCGTCGGCCGGGCTCGCCGCGTGGCCGGCGGCGAACAGCTCGAGCGACGAGGTCCACGCCCGCTCGGCGCGCAGGCTGGCGATGCCGAGCGCGCAGATCACCGCGCCGGTGGCCGCGAGCCGCGCCGGCCCGCGCAGCCGAAGCACCAGCCACGCCGCGCCCGCGCACGCCGCCAGGCTCCACAGGTACGCGAAGCGATCGGCGACCAGGATGTGGACCGACGCCAGCACGTGGCCGAACGGCACGAACCAGATCCACGCCCAGGCGAGCAGCGCGAGCCGCCAGCGCCGGTCGGCCGGTCTTCGCGCCACCGCCAGCGCGATCGAGCCGAGCACCGCGGCGCCGCCCAGCGCGAGCTCGAGCGGGCCCGGCCCCTCGAGCTGGATCGGATACGCGATCGCCGGCGGCCGGGCGAGCACCAGGCTCTCGAGGTAGTGGCCCTGCGCGCCGAGCGCGCGCGTCCCGCGATGGCCCGGGAGCGGCGCGCTCTGGCTGTCGACCACGCCGGCCTGGCGCGCGACGGCGATCACCGGCAGCGCGGCGGCAAGGGTCACGCCGCCGACCGCGGCGATCGCGATCCAGCGCCGGCGCGCGGCGGGCAGGAGGATCGCGTCCCACGCCGCGAGCACCGCGGGGCCGAACATCGCCGGCGCCTTGCTCCACGTCCCGGCGACCGCGGCGAGCGCGGCGACGAGCAGCCAGCCGCGCGGCCCACCGCGGCGATAGCGGATCCAGGCATGGCCGCAGATCACGAAGAACAGCCCGGCGAGGATGCCCTTGCGCTCGGCGAGCCACGCCACCGACTCGACGTGGATCGGGTGGATCGCCCAGATCAGGGTCGACAGCCATGCCAGGTCGCGGCGCATCCCGAACCGGATCAGCAAGCCGCCGAGCCCGAGCACGGTCAGGCCGTACAGCGCGAGCTGCGTGACGTGGAATCCCTGATCGAGCTCGCCCCACACCGCCATGTCGGCCGCGACCACCAGATCGCGCACCGGGAGATACTCGCTGCCGAGCTCGCGGCGCGCCCCGGCGTCGAGCTCGAGCCAGACCTCGCGCCAGGTCGCGGCCGTCGGCGCGCGCAGCGGGCTGGTGTCGCTCCACAGCCAGTCGTCGTCGTAGGCGACCCGGCCGAACACGAGCGTCGGCGCGAAGATCACCAGCGCGAGGCCGACGACCAGCGCGCCGGCGTATCGTCCCTGCCAGCCCGACGTCGTCGATTCACGCACAGCCGTATTCTGCCCGAGGTCGCGCGCGATTGGCCAGCTCCGCATTTTACGTGGGTATGAAGTCCGGGATTACCCACCACGAAGTGACATTTCTCGGCGCGTTTCGGGCGCGAGCCTCGTCGGCGCGCGATCGATCAACCAGTTAGCGGCGGCATATCGGTTGCTCTTGTCGACTGGACATGCAGCTTGTCAAGAAAGCACAGCGAGGGTTCACCCTCATCGAATTGATGATCGTCGTCGCGATCATCGGCATCCTCGCGGCCGTCGCGATCCCGGCCTTCATGGATTACATGAAGCGATCGAAGAAGACCGAGGCGTCGCTCCAGCTCAACAAGATCGGTAAGAACGACAAGCGTCAGTACTCGGAGACCTCGTCGTACGTCACCGGCACCGCGGGTCCGACCCCGGCCAAGCCGGGCGCGGGCGGCTGCTGCGGCGGCACCGGCGGCACCAACAAGTGCGCGGTCGCGACGACCTGGGCGACCGACACGGTCTGGAAGAACCTCGACTTCCAGATCGACGAGCCGACCCTGTTCTATTATGGCTACAACGGCACCGCGACCGGCTTCACCGCGACGGCGACCGGCGACCTCGACTGCGACGGCGTGGAGATCGTCTATACGCTGACCGGTACGTCGGCCAGCGGCAACCCGGCCGTCAGCCTGACCGAGCCCGCGCCGAACTCGGATTAATCACACGCGACGGCAGCAGGCGACCAGGAAGCCGCCGGCCTCGCGCGCGCCGGGCAGATCCGACAGCCAGTGCTCGGCGCGGCGAACGACGCTGCCGAGCACGGGGATCTCGAGGACCTTGGCGACCGGCGTGATCACGCGGATGCCGCGGCTGGTGACCCACTCGAGCTCGGGCGGCAGGTAGCCCTTGATATCGGCGGCGCTGTCGTAGCGGGTGTAGACGTGCTCGTCGTGGGTGGTCTCCGACACCGCGGTCGGCCGCTTGAGCTTCTTGACCAGCCGGCGCAGCGAGCGCGCGTTGTAGAACTCGGCCAGCACCCAGCCGCCGGGCCGGACCACGCGCGCCATCTCGCGGAGCGCGCCGGTGATGTCCGGGATGTGCGCCAGGACCTTGAACGAGTACGCGACGTCGACCGACGCCGTCGCGATCGGCAGCGCGGTCGCCGACGCCTGGGCGACCCGCAGGCCGCGCTGCTGCGCCTTCATCAGCATGCCGGCCGACAGATCGATGCCGGCGGCCGAGCGCGCGAACCGCGCGGTGCGGTGCAGGATCAAGCCCGTGCCGCAGCCGACCTCGAGCACGTCCTTGCCGGCGGCGTAGCGCTCGACCAGCTCGACCTCGAGATCGTCGAGCATCCGGTGGTAGGGCAGGTGGCGCTCGTTCTCGTACCAGCCCGCGAAGTCGTCGTAGTAGGCGCGATTATCCAGGCGAGACATCCGCCCGGCGTTCTACTCCATCCGCGCCGGGGCTGCTTACAGTTTCGCGAGCAGCTCTTTCTTCTTGGCGTCGAACTCGGTGTCGGTCAGGACGCCCATCGCCTTGAGCTCGCCCAGCTGCTTGAGCGTGGCCATTACCTGCTCGCGGCTCTCGGTCGGCGCCGCCGGAGCCGAGGGCGCCGCCGGCCGGCTGGCGTTGGCGTTGCCCATCGTGTTCGCCATGTTGCCCGCCATCGCGAACCCCATGCCGATGCCGGCGCCCTCGAACGCGCCGCCGGCGCTGCCGCCGTTCTTCATGCCCTCGGCCGCGCCCATCATCATCTCGGCCTGCGCGAGCTGCTGGTACGCCGCCATGCCGCCCGACGCCGAGCCCATGCCCTCGACGTAGGCCATGCGGTCGACCAGCTTGTCGAGCCGCTCCTTGTCCGCCTGGTCCATCGACACCGAGAAGTCGCCGAACCGCATGATCTCGACGCCGTACGGCTCGATGTCCTTGCGGACCTTGTCGAGCGTCGCGGCCTCGATCTCCTCGGTGTACGCGCCGGACGTCACCTTCATCAGCGGCCAGTTCTGCTTCACGATCAGGCCGGCGATGTCGTTCTTCATCACCTTCTGGACCTGGCTCTTGAACCAGCCCAGGAAGCCCTCGTTGGTCGTCGCGCGCTGGCCGACCAGGCCGATCACGAGCTTGACCGGATCGATGACGCGCGCCGAGAACTCGCCGTACACCATGAGCCGGACGCGCAGCTTGGTCTGCGGATCCTGGACGTCGCCGACCGAGGTGCCGAACTTGATCGACGGCAGCTCGCGGGTCGTGACGAAGAAGACTTCACAGATGAAGACGTTGCCGCCGGTGAACTTGTCGATCAGCTGGCCGAGGAACGGGATGTTGGAGGCGTCGAGCGTGTGGCGGCCGGCCGAGAAGCTGCCGATGTACTTGCCGTCCTTGAAGAACAGCGCGACCTCGTCGCTGTCGACGGTGAGCTGGGCGCGATTCGGGATCGTCTGATCCGGATGCTTGTAGACCCACTGGTCCTTGGCCGAGTCCGGGCGCGCGATCGCGAGCTCCGCGACGCCGCCCTTGATGAAGCTCATGATTCCCATGGTGAAATGCCTCCTGTGGCAGCGCGACCTGCCGGCGTGAACAACAGCCTAAGCACGGTCGGTGGAACAATCCACGGCCGATCGCCCGCTGCAGGTCCAAAATCTTCCGCAAGAAACCGCAGATGCACGAAATTATGTGAGATCTCCGCCGCGGACGCCAGGGATTTTCCGCTAGTGTGCTCCGCGGTGACCGCGCGCCGCTCGATCGTCATCCTGATCGCGATCAACGCGGTCCTGTTCGCGATCGGCGCGGTGCTCGTGCCGCCCGAGGCCCACAAGGCCGGGTCGGGGATCCGGGTCGGGCTGGTGTTCGACGTCGGCGGCAAGAACGACAAGTCGTTCAACGAGGCGGCGTGGCGCGGGCTGCAGCGGGTGCGCGACGAGCTCGGCGTCGAGATCCAGTTCATCGAGCCGACCGAGGGCGCCGACCGCGAGAGCGCGCTGCGCAGCCTGGCCGCCGCGAAGCTCGATCTGGTGATCGGCGTCGGCTTCATCTTCGGGCCGGATCTCGAGCGGCTGGCCGGCCAGTTCCCCGACGTCCGGTTCGCCGGCGTCGATTATTCGCCGTCGCAGGGCGTCGGGACGCTCGCCAACCTGGCGGGGCTCCGGTTCCGCGAGCAGGAGGGCAGCTTCCTGGTCGGCGCGATCGCCGGGCTCGCGTCGCGGACCAAGACCGTCGGCTTCGTCGGCGGCATGCAGATCCCGCTGATCCGTAAGTTCGAGGCCGGCTACGAGGCCGGCGTGCGCCACGTGTGCCCGACCTGCCGCGTGGTCTCGGCGTACGCCGGCACCGAGCCCAAGGCGTTCGCCGATCCGTCGCTCGGCGAGGAGCTGGCGTCGGCGCAGCTCGGGCAGGGCGCCGATGTCATCTTCCACGCCGCGGGCAAGACCGGCGACGGCGTGTTCGCCGCGGCGCGCCAGCACCACAGCCTGGCGATCGGCGTGGACTCGGACCAGTTCGACAACGCGCCGTGCTGCGTGATGACCAGCATGGTCAAGCGGGTCGACGTCGCGGTGGTCAACGTGGTCAAGGACGTGATCGCCGGCCGATTCCGCGGCGGGCTGCACGAGCTGGGGCTGGCCGACAAGGGCGTCGGGTTCGTGTCCGACGAGCGCAACCGGCTGCTCCTGCCGGCCGACATCGTCGAGCAGGCCAACGCGCTCGCGGCGGAGATCATCGCGGGCAAGATCACGGTGCCGGAGAAGTGATGCCGGAGACTGCCGAGACAACCACGGACTCGATGATCGACGCCGAGCTCGACAAGCGCTACGGCGCCTGCGTCGTGCTGACCGGCGCGAAGCTGGCGGTGCGGCGCGGCACGGTCCACGCCCTGGTCGGCGAGAACGGCGCCGGCAAGTCGACCCTGGTCAAGATCCTCGCCGGCGTGGTGCGCGGCGACCGCGGCCAGCTCCACCTCGCCGGCCAGCCGATCGAGGTCGGCGCCTGGAACCGGCGGGCCGCGCGCGCGGCGGGCGTCGGCATCGTCCAGCAGCACGGCGCGAGCGCCGGGACGCTCAGCGTCGTCGAGAACGCGATGCTCGGCCGCGAGCCGCGGCGCGGGCCGCTGATCGATCTGGGCGCGTCGGCCGAGGCGCTGCGCGCGCTGGGCGACAAGATCGGCCTGCCGGTCGATCCGTGGGCCGAGGCCGAGCGGCTGCCGCTCGGGGCGGCGCAGCGGGCCGAGATCGTCAGCGCGCTGCACGACGGCGCGCGGCTGTTGATCCTCGACGAGCCGACCGCCGTGCTGACCCCGATCGAGGTCGACGGCCTGCTGAAGACCCTGCGCGGCCTGGCCGAGGCCGGCACGACGATCGTGATCGTCACCCACAAGCTCGACGAGGTCCGCGCGGTCGCCGACGACGTCACGGTGCTGCGCGCCGGCCGGACCGTGGCGACGTTCACCGCGGCCGGCGCCCACGATGACCCGGCGCGGCTCGACATCGCCGCGATCGCGCGGGCGATGGTCGGCAGCGACCTGCCCAGGCCCGCGCGGGTCGCGCGGCCCGCGGCCGACGCCCGGCCGGCGCTCGAGCTGGCGGGGCTCGGGGTCGGCGACGAGCTGGCCGGGCTCGATCTGCGGGTCGCGGCCGGCGAGATCGTCGGGGTCGCCGGCGTCGACGGCAACGGCCAGCGCGAGCTGGCGCTGGCGATCGCCGGCCTGGTCCGCGCCGGCGGCCGCGTCGCGCTCGCGGGCAAGGATCTCAGCCACGCCACGCCGGCGGCGCGGCTCGCGCACGGCCTGGCGCACATCCCCGAGGACCGCCACCACGGCGGGCTGTGGCTCGACGCGTCGATCGAGGACAACCTCGCGCTCGGCCGCCGCGATCTGACCGGCTGGTTCCGGATCGACCGCGCGCGGATCGCGGCCCACGCCCGGACGCAGATCGAGGCGCTCGACATCCGGCCGCCGGACCGCCACACGATCGTGGGCGCGCTGTCGGGCGGCAACCAGCAGAAGGTCGTGATCGGCCGCGAGCTGTCGCGGCCCGGGCTGCGCGCGGTGCTCGCGTGCCAGCCGACCCGCGGCGTCGACCTCGGCGCGATCCTGCGGATCCACGACCGGCTGCGCGCGGCGGCGACCGCCGGCGCCGGCGTGCTGGTGATCTCGGCCGACCTCGACGAGCTGTTGACCTTGTGCCACCGGATCGTCGTCGTGCTGCGCGGCCGGATCGTCGGCGAGCGCGGCGGCGACGCGCTCGAGGCGGCCGAGACCCGCGAGGTGCTCGGCGCGTGGATGACCGGCGCGGGGGTGGCGGCGTGAGCGCCACCAAGGTCGCGTCGCGGGCCGAGGCGCTCGACGCGCACCCGGCGCGGCGCGAGCTGCAGGCCGCGGTGCTCGCGCTGCTCGCGGCGATCGCGCTCGGCAGCATCCTCATGCTGATCGCGGGGCGATCGCCGGCCCACGTGTGGTGGCAGATGGTGATCCGGACGATCGGCGAGCCGTACAACCTGGGCCAGGTGCTGTACAAGGCGACCGGCCTGGTGTTGACCGGGCTGTCGGTGTCGATCGCGCTCGACGCCGGGCTGTTCAACATCGGCGCCGAGGGCCAGGTCACCGCCGGCGTGCTGGCGTGCTCGCTGGTCGGCACCGCGCTGCCGGCGGCGACCCCGCCGGTGCTGGCGATCCCGATCTGCGTGCTGGCGGGGGCGGCGGCGGGCGGCCTGGTCGGCGCGGCGATCGGCGGGCTCAAGGTCCTGCGCAACGCGCACGAGGTGATCACGTCGATCATGCTCAACGCGATCGTCGCCGGCCTCGCGCTCTACCTTGGTAACCGGGTGATCTTCGTCGGCGGCTCGACCGCGGGCGCGGCGATCGCGCCCGGCGCGCAGCTGCCCAAGCTGGGCCTGGGCGGGACCTCGGCCAACGCGTCGGTCGTGATCGCGGCGCTCGCGGTGGCGATCGTGTGGTGGCTGCGCGCGCAGACCGTGTGGGGCCAGGCGTGGCGCGCGGTCGGCCAGAGCCCCGAGGCGGTGCGGACGACCGGCACGTCGGTCGGCCGGGTTCAGCTGCTGGTGATGACCGGCGCCGGCGCGCTCGCCGGGCTCGCCGCCACCAACTTCGTGATGGGCCACAAGTACGCCTTTGAAGAGGGCCTCGGCCGCGGCTTCGGCCTCGCGGGGATCACCGCGGCGCTGCTCGGCCGGCTGCACCCGGTCGGCATCGTCGCCGCCGCGCTGCTGCTCGGCCTGTTCTCGACCGGCGGCCTCGCGGTCGCCGACCTCGTGCCCAAGGAGCTGACCGAGATGCTGCAGGGCGTGATCGTGCTGGCGGTCGCCGTCGCCGGGCCGCTGGTGCGGCGCCTGGAGTCCGAGGCTAGATCGTGATGTCCGCGATCTTCAGCCTGGCGTTCGCGAGCCAGGTGCTGCGCATCGCGATCCCGTACGCGCTGGCGGCGATGGGCGGCTCGATCACCGAGCGGTCCGGCGTCGTCGATCTCGCGCTCGAGGCCAAGCTCCTGTTCGGCGCGTTCACCGCCGCCGCGATCGGCTACGCCACCGGCTCGGCCTGGCTGGGCCTGGCCGCCGGCATGCTCGCCGGCGTCGCGGTGTCCGCGGTGCAGATCGGCTGCGCGCTCGGGTTCCGCGCCGATCAGGTGATCGTCGGCGTCGCGCTCAACGTGCTGGCGCTGGGCGGCACGCGGTTCCTGCTCCAGCTGATCTTCGGCGAGGGCGCCAACTCGCCGCCGAGCCCCGGGTTCGGCAGCACCGTCGCCACCAACCCGATCGCGTGGCTGACCGTGATCGCCGCGGTCGCGATCCCGTTCGCGCTGCGCCGGACGCGGTGGGGCGTGCGGCTGCGCGCCGCGGGCGACCGGCCCGACGCGCTGGTCGCCGTCGGCGTGTCGCCGGTGAGCGCGCGGCTCGCGGCCGGCCTGGTCGGTGGCGCGCTGGCCGGCGCGGGCGGCGCCCAGCTCGCGCTGTCGGTCGGCGGGTTCATCGCCGACATGTCCTCGGGCCGCGGCTACATCGCGCTCGCGATGGTCATCCTCGCCGGCTGGCGCCCGGCGTGGGCGGTCGCGGCCTGCGTCGGCGTCGCGTTCACCGAGGCGCTCAACATCCAGCTCCAGGTCACCGGCGTCGCGGTCGCGCGCGAGCTGACCGCGCTCCTGCCCTACGTCGCCACGCTCGCCGTGCTGATCCTCGCCGGCGGCAACCGCCGG
>DASWOO010000025.1:0-2850 GCA_036404335.1 Kofleriaceae bacterium | reverse complement strand
GCCGACGATGCCGACGGTGTCGCCGCGCGCGCTCACGCGGCCTCCGGCGGGATGTGCGCGGTGCGGTTCTGGTAGTAGTAGAGCAGCTTGACGTCGTCGACCTGCAGCAGCTGATCGCGGCGCGTGACGATCGGCCGCGCGTGGTAGGTCGACAGCCCGCGGACCGCGTCGTCGATGATCGCGCCGGCCGCGTGGCTGATCGTGCGCGGGTGCTCGGCGCCCCACACCGGGTGCTCGGCGATCCGGGCGCGCAGCCGGATCAGCTGCTCGAGCGCAGCGTTGAAGTCGATCGCGAGCTGCGACGGCGCGAGCCGCATCAGCCGGTAGATATCGCGGGTGCCGGCCGCCGCGGCGATCGCGTCGTACAGCGCGCGCGCCGCCAGGTGGGTCGGGTGGAACACGGTCAGGGTCGGGTACGCCGCGGCCAGCCGGCGGCCGAGCGCGCGGGTGTACTCGGCGTCGCGCTGGTCGTCGTCCGTGACCTCGCCGTCGGCGCCGCGCACGAAGCTCGCGGGATCGACGATCCGGCCGGCGCGATCGATCGAGTCACCGTCGTCGGTGACGTCGTTGCCGAACGGGTCGAGCGGCCGGCCGAACCGCACGATCACCGAGCCCTCGTGCACGACGATCTTGCGGAAGAACTCGAGCAGGCGGCCGACGCGCGAGAACTCGTCGTCGGTGATGATGTAGCGGTTCTTGCCGGTCTCGGCGAGGTAGTCGTCGATCAGGGTCTCGGCCTCGAGCACGAGCCGGTAGTTGATCGTCGCCGGGACGATGTAGACCCGCTTGCCGGCGGCGCCCTGGCGCACGCTGTTCTTGTAGGCGGTGACCGTGGTGCCGAGCAGGCCGAGCTTGAGGTTCTTCTCGACGGCGTTGGATCGGTTGCGGGTGCCGCCGGGGAAGAACAGCGAGTGGTAGCCGTGCTCGAGCAGCACGGTCGAGTACTCCTTGAGCACGTCCTTGTAGAGCTCGAACCGCAGCCGGCGATCGACGCGGTACGCGCCGAGGTTGCGCATGAAGTACGAGATGAACGGGTTGGTGAATAGATTTTTGCCGGCGCCGTAGGTCGTCGGCGGCAGGCCGGCGCGGAGCAGCGCGAGGCCGATCGCGGGCGAGTCCATGTTCGACGAGTGGGTCGGCGTGACCACGATCGTGCCGCGCTCGGCGCAGGCGCGCGCGACCGCGAGCTCGCCGTCGGCGTGGATCCGCGCGTCGAGGCTGGCGATCGCCTCGACGCCCTGCTTGAGGCTGTTCTTGGGCGAGAAGATGAAGCCGAGCAGCGACGGGCCGATGCCGGTGGCGAACTTGTAGACCCGCGGATCGAAGTTGCCGACGATGTCGCGGCCGTAGTAGCGGACCAGCTCGCGCAGCTCGTCGAGCTTCTCGGCGTCGGACATCGCCAGCAGGCGGCGCGACAGCTCGCGCCAGCGATCGCTCGCGCCCGGCTTGCCGCCGGCCTCGAGCCGGCGGATCTCGCAGTAGGCGACGTCGTTGAGCACGTACTCGAGCGACGCGTCGCCGCCCTTGCCCGCCTGGGCGAGCTTGTGGTCGAGCACGCGGCGCTCGACCTCGGCGAGCAAGCGCTCGCGATCGGCGTTGAACCTCTCGAGACGATTTTCGGCTTCCCGGATCGGCCGGTCGCTGGCCATGGCGCTGGTGATATCACGGGCCATCCGGCGTTGGAGCCGCGGAACTTCCCGTTGTGCCTTGCGTGGGTGAATGGAGTATGCTGATGATTGGGTACGCGGAGCGGTCCATCTGGGCGCTCCGGTGCGGCCGCCGGTTGGGATCTGATTTCCGGCTGGGTGGCGTGAGAGTGAAGAAGGACACTGGATGTCCCCTACGAAACGTTCACGAACGACGAAGAAGCCCGCTGCCCGGTCTTCCGGTAGCGCTACCAAGGCATCCGCCAAGTCCAAGCGCCCGGCGGCTCGCAAGAAATCCGCGCAGACCGAGATGTTTGCAAAACCTGATAAGTCGGCGCGTGGCGCCGCTGCCAAGCCGATCCCGGCCAAGGCGAAGGCGGTGGCCAAGCCTCCGCCGAAGCGACCGGCGAAGCCGCCCGCGCGCAAAGCCGCGGCGCCGCCTCCGCCGCCGCCGGTATCCGCGTACGACGCCGCCGCTTCCGAGGCCGCGTTCATGGCCAAGGTCGCTTCGATGGCCCAGGCCGCCAAGGCCGCCCTGTTAGCCAAGGCCCAGGCCGAGCTGGCCGCCGACGATGGCCGACCAGCGGAAGAAGAGCTCGATCAGGTGGTGAACGGCAAGGCCCCCGACGACGATGGTGACCGCGAGGACGAGGACGAGGGTGGCGGCGACGAAGGTCAGGACGAGGCAACCGACGAGACCGAGCGGGAGGATGGTATTGGCGTTGGCGACGGTCCGGGCGCGGTCGAAGGTGGTGACGGTGTCGCCGCGGCGGCGCCGGCCCCCAAGCGGCGCGGGCGCAAGCCGGCCCCGCTGCCGTTCACCGAGCCCCTGCCCCCGCCGCGCGCGGCGTACATGCTCGACGGGCCGATCCCGCCGGAGGGCGCCGGCCTGCCCGACAAGGTCGGCCGGCTACTCGGCATCGCGCAGCAGGCGCTGGGCCTCAAGACCTTCCGGCCCGGCCAGGCCGAGGCGTTCGAGCACCTGCTCGAGGGCAAGGATCTGCTGGCGGTGATGCCGACCGGCAGCGGCAAGTCGCTGCTCTACCAGCTGACGTCGCTGGTCGTCGAGGGCGTGACCGTGGTGGTCAGCCCGCTGATCGCGCTGATCAAGGATCAGCTCGACAAGATGGTCGCCAAGGGCGTCGCGGCCTGCAAGATCGACTCGACGCTGACGGTGAAGCAGCGCCGCGAGGTCGACGCGCTG
>DASWOO010000024.1:0-3289 GCA_036404335.1 Kofleriaceae bacterium | reverse complement strand
TCCCGGCGGCCTACGTCGGCGACGAGCCGCTCGACGGCGACGACGTCACCCTGTGGTACGTGGCACACGTCCACTTCGACCAGTCGTTCCCGTACACCGCCGGGCCCTGGATCAAGATCGAAGGCCTCGGCTAGACGATCTTTGCTGCGGGCTTTGTGATAAATCGGTAGCCCCATGTCTGCCGCCGACCATGTCGTCACCGCCGAGGATGTCGAACGAACCATCGCCGCGTTCACGCGGCTCGATCAGCGCGGTGATCGCAAGGCGATGAACAAGCTGGCGCAGCGGCTGCAAAAGGAGCAGCCGAACCTGCTCCAGCACGCCGCGGCGACCAAGAACGAGCACGGCGACACCGTCGGCGAGGCCGCGGTGTTCTACGCCACGCTGGTCTGGGCGATGTTCGACCGCCGCCGCGAGGGCACGCTGCCGCGGATCACCGCGCAGAACCTGTCGGTCGCCGACGACTCGGTCACCCAGGCGCTGCAGACCGTGCCCAACGCCGACAGCCTGCCGGCCCACGAGCGCATGCCGCGCGTCCTCCAGGAGGCGCAGCCCAACATCTACGCCAAGCTGGCGTCGCTCCTCGAGGAGGACGTCAAGGAGGGCGCGATGACCGACGAGACCGCCAAGACGATCATCAAGCCGACCCAGGTCGTGATCGAGGCGTTCGACGCCGCGCTGTCGGGCCGCCGCCCGGGCCAGCAGCAAGGCACGCTGGTCAACACCGCCAAGGTCGGCCGCAACGAGCCGTGCCCGTGTGGCTCGGGCAAGAAGTTCAAGAAGTGCCACGGCGTCGACGCCTGACGGCGTGACGTCGGCGGCCGCCGCGCGGCGGCCTAGTGCCGGGTCCCGTCGGCGCCGACTTCCCAGACCATCCCGGAGTACATCAGCTTGTTGAGGTCGCCGGCGCCCTGCTTGGCGATCGCGTCGTCGACCTGCTGGTTGGCCAGCTCGTTGTAGGTCGGCTTGTCCTGGCGGTACAGCACGCCCATCGGCATCGGGTAGTGCGGCTGCACCAGCTGCGCGAGCAGGTTGGCGTAGAGCGGCGAGCCCTGCTCGCTGTGGACGAGCAGGTCGGTCACCTTGGTCTGGCCCTCGCCCTCGCCGACATCGACGATCTCCGGCACGAGGCCGGTGCCGAGCTTGATGCCCTTGCTGCCGCCCGCGAACAGCAGCGGCTTGCCCTCGGCGAGCACGAGCTGCCTGCCGGCCGGGTCGTCCTTGAGGCCTTCCCACACGCCGTCGTTGAACACCGGGCAGTTCTGCAGCATCTCGATGAACACCGAGCCCTTGTGCTTGTAGGCCTCCTGCAGGATGGTGCCCATCAGCTTGGCGTCGGTGTCCGCCGCCCGCGCGACGAACGTCGCGCCGACGCCGAGCGCGAGCGAGATCGGGTTCAGCGGGTGGTCGATCGAGCCGGTCGGCGTCGACGGCGAGCGGGTCGCCGGCGCCGAGGTCGGCGAGTACTGGCCCTTGGTCAGGCCGTAGATCTGGTTGTTGAACAGGATGATCTTGAGATCCATGTTGCGGCGCAGCGCATGGATCATGTGATTGCCGCCGATCGACAGGCCGTCGCCGTCGCCGGTGATCACCCAGACGTCGAGATCGGGGCGCGTGATCTTGAGGCCCGACGCGATCGCCGGCGCGCGGCCGTGAATCGTGTGGAAGCCGTAGGTGTTCATGTAGTACGGGAACCGGCTCGAGCAGCCGATGCCGCTGATGAACACGGTGTTCTCGCGCTTGATGCCGATCTGCGCCAGCGTGCGCTGGACGGTCGCGAGGATCGCGTAGTCACCGCACCCCGGGCACCAGCGGACGTCTTGATCGGACTCGAGGTCCTTCTTCGACAGCTTGAGCTTGATTGCTTCGGACATGGCGATCCTTTAAGCCTGCGCCTGCGGCAGCGCGGCGGTCACGGTGGATTCGGGCGCCTGCGCGGCGCCGAGCTCGCGCTCGACCGCGTCGACGATCTCGCGGACCTTGAACGGCAGGCCCTGGACCTTGTTGACGCCGATCGCGTCGATCAGGAACGTCGCGCGGATCACCTGGCGCAGCTGGCCCATGTTGAGCTCGGCGACGATCACGCGCTTGAAGTTGTGGATGATCTTGGCGAGGCCGGGCTCGAGCGGCATCAGCCAGCGCAGGTGCGCGTGGCTGACCGACTTGCCCTGGGCGGCGATCTGCTGCTGGGCCTGGCGCAGCGAGCCGAAGGTGCCGCCCCAGCCGATCAGGAGGATGTCGCCCGACTCGGGGCCGGCCAGGTCCAGCTCGCCGATGTCCTGGGCGATGCCGTCGACCTTGGCCTGGCGGACGTGGGTCTGCTTCTCGTGGTTCTCGGGGGCGTACGAGATGTTGCCGGTCAGCGCATCCTTCTCGATGCCGCCGATCCGGTGCTCGAGACCGGGCGTGCCGGGGACGACCCAGGCGCGCGCCAGGGTGCGCGGGTCGCGCTCGTAGACGAAGTAGCTGGCCGGGTCGGTCCGGTGAATCACGTCGAACCGCGGCAGCGACGCCAGGTTGGGCAGGAGCCACGGCTCGCTGCCGTTGGCGAGGTAGCCGTCGCTGAGCAGCATGACCGGCACCATGTAGCGGGTCGCGATCTTCACCGCCTCGATCGCGCAGTAGAACGTGTCGCCCGGCGACTTGGCGGCGAGCACCGGCATCGGCGACTCGCCGTTGCGGCCGTACAGCGACTGCGACAGGTCGGACTGCTCGGTCTTGGTCGGCAGGCCGGTCGACGGGCCGCCGCGCTGGATGTTGAGGATCACGACCGGCAGCTCGGTCATGATGCCGAGCCCGATCGCCTCGCCCTTGAGCGCGATGCCCGGGCCGCTCGACGCGGTCACCGCGATCGAGCCGCCGTAGGCCGCGCCGAGCGCCGCGCCCATCGCGGCGATCTCGTCCTCGGCCTGGAACGTCACCGTGCCGAAGTTCTTGTACTTGGCGAGCGAGTGCAGGATCGACGACGCCGGCGTGATCGGGTAGCCCGAGTAGAACAGCTTCTTGCCGGCCAGCTCGGCGCCGACCACCAGGCCGAGCGCGATCGCCTCGTTGCCGGTGATGTTGCGGTACATGCCCGGCTTGAACACCGCCGGCGGCACCTTGTAGACCGTCTGGAACACCTCGGCGGTCTCGCCGAAGTGATAGCCGGCCTTGAAGACCTTCACGTTGGCCTCGCCGAACTCCGGCTTCTTGGCGAACTGCTGGTGGATGCGGCGGACCTCGCTCTCGGTCTCGCGGCCGTACATCCAGAACACCAGGCCGAGCGCGAAGAAGTTCTTGGCGCGCG
>DASWOO010000023.1:0-2594 GCA_036404335.1 Kofleriaceae bacterium | reverse complement strand
CGGTGCCGAACAGGCCGACGAACGGCACGTTGTTGCCGAGCGTGCCCAGGATGATCAGGTTCTTGTCGGCGGCGCGGCGCCACCGGGCGCGCTCGCCGTGCATCGCCTCGGCGACCGCCTCGGGGCCCTGGTCGCGCGCCGCGATGCCGCGCAGGCCGACCTGGATCGGCACCGCCGGGCTGTCGACGTACTTGCTGTTCAGCCGGTCGAGCTCGTCGCGCTCGAACGCGCCGCGCAGCTCGCGGGTGAAGGTCTCGGCGTTGGTGTCGCGGTTGCGCAGCCACAGCGCGCGGTCGATCATCACGCCGACCGAGATGACCGACAGCAGCACCAGGAGCCACAGCACCCAGTTGGCGCCCAGCTGGGCGAAATCGACGAACGCGTGGGAGAGGTCCATCGCGGACGAGTGTTACGCGGGTTCGGGGGCGGCGTCGACCGGGGCGGTGGTCAGCTTCTGGACCTCGCGCATCACCGCGGTCGCGTAGGCACCCCCGGGCAACGTGAACGCGACCTCGAGGGTCGTATCGTCGATCTGGTCGACCCGGACCCCGGCGACCTCGATCGTCGCGTCGCGCCGCGTGCCCTCGGCGATCGCGTGGACGGTGGCGAACGCCGTGCGCTCGATCGCGTGGTCCGCCAGGATCTGTGCCTCGCGCGCGGCCGCGGCGGAGCCATCCGCGGGCTGCCGCATGCGATCGCCGAACATCGGCCCGGTGAGGACCAGCTCGCCGGCCGCGAGCCGGGCGGTGTCGGTCGCCGGGTCGTCGCAGGTGAATATGCCGCCGCCGGTCTTGTGCAGGACGTCGCCGGCGAGCACGGTGCGGTACAGGCCGTCGGCGAGCCGCGCGACCAGCCAGTCGTTGAACAGCTGCGACTGGAACGCCGAGACCATCAGCCGGTCCATCCGCCGGTCGCGGCCGAGCCGCTGCTCGCCGAGCACGATCGCGCGGCCGCGGGCGGCGTTGTCTCCGGCGCGGCCGAACCGCTGCTCGCCGTACCAGTTGGGCGCGCCGGGCGCGGCCGCCAGCGCGTCGAGGATCGCCCGGGCGCGCGGCGCGGCGTCGGCGACGGTGTCGCGGACGCGGAGCACGAAGTGGTTGGCGCGGACGTGGCCGGTGCGCAGCTTGTGGTTGTGGCGCTGAGCCTCGAGCACGCGCAGGCCGTCGGGCAGGGCGGCGGCGAGCACCTGCTCGGGGCTGACCGGCGGCGGCAGCGACAGCCACTGCCGGGTCACCGCGCGGCGGTCCTTCATGCCGGCGATGCCGATGTCGCGGTCGCGGACGCCGAGCGCCCGCGCCAGCGCCTGGGCCGCGGCCGGCGAGGTCATGCCGCGCTTCTCGATCCGGACGAACACGTGATCGCCGGCGCCGGACGCGGCGTAGGGCAGGACCTCGTCGACCACGAAGTCGTCCTCGGTGACGCGCAGCACGCCACCGGTGCCCGCGAGCTCGGATGTCAGGTACGGCAACGACACGTCGCCGGTGTACCATCCCGGGCATGTCTGGATCGCTCCGCCTTTGTGCGATGGTCTGTACGACGATGGTCGCGGCGGCGGCCTGCGGAGGCACGTACGGCGGCCCCGCGGCCGAGCATCCGCGCGCGCCCGCGGCGACCGGCGCGGGCATCGAGCGCGCGGCGTTGCCGTACCAGCTGGTCGACGCGCGGACCGGCAAGTCGCTCGACGAGGCCGGGTTCTGGGCCCGGCTGACCGCGGCGCGCGCGGTGTGCGTCGGCGAGGATCACCAGAACCCGCACCACCACTGGATGCAGCTGCACGTCGTGCAGGAGCTGGTCAAGCGGCTGTCCAGGGGCGGCAAGCTGGCGCTGGCGATGGAGATGTTCCAGCGGCCGTTCCAGGGCGTGCTCGACGAGTACGCGGCGCACCGGATCGACGCCGCGCAGCTGCGATCGCGCACCGGCTACGCCGATCGCTGGGGCTACGACTACGGGTTCTACGGCCCGACGATCGACGCCGCGGTCGCCGGCGGCGCCCAGCTCCTGGCCGCCAACGCGATGCGCGAGCTGACCAAGAAGGTCGTGCATCACGGGCTCGAGGCGCTGACGCCGGACGAGAAGGCCCAGCTGCCGCAGCTCGTGCTCGATGACGCCGCGCACCGCGCGTGGTTCGACGCGCTGATGGAGGACATGGGCGGCGGCTCGGCGCACGGCCACGCGCCGCCGCCGGCCGCGCCGAGCGCCCCGCCGGCTGCGGCGCCGAGCGCCCCGCCGGCTGCGGCGCCGACATCGCCGCACGCCGAGGGCGACGGCGAGATGCCGAGCGCCGATCGGATCTACACCGTCCAGGTGATCTGGGACGAGACCATGGCCGACACCGCGGCGCGCTGGCTGACCGCCAACCCGGGCGGCCACCTGGTGCTCCTGGCCGGCAACGGCCACTGCCACGACTCGGCGATCGTCCGCCGCCTGCAGCGCCGCGGCATCGCGCAGACCGTGTCGATCCGCAGCGTGATCGACGACGGCGAGGGTGCGGTCGCCGAGGTCCTGGCCAAGCCGATCAATGACTTTGTCGTCATCCTGCAGATGCCCGAGGGCGTCGAGAAGGCAAAAGCCGACAAAGACGATCATCAAGACGA
>DASWOO010000022.1:0-3531 GCA_036404335.1 Kofleriaceae bacterium | reverse complement strand
GCGAGGTCGCGATCCGGGTCGTCGTGATCGACGCGCTGCTGCTCGGCGTGCACTACGCGCTGCAGGGCGTGCGGCACTGGCTGGCGGGCGGCCGGTGGCGGGCGTACCTCGACGAGGTCGCGCGGCCGGGCATCGCGTCCGAGGTCTCGCTGATGCCGATCGGCGTCGTGCTCGTCCTGCTCTACGATCCCGAGCGGCCGCTCGGCTTCATCCTGCTGTCGCTGACCTATCTCCTGATCAACCTGGTGTTCTCGCGGCTGTCGCGGACCCGCAAGCAGCTCGAGGAGCGGGTCCACGACCTCGAGATCCTGAACGCCACGGCGCGGCGGCTGGCGGCGTCGCTGCAGCTCGAGGAGCTGGTCGAGGCGGTCGCGCGCGAGACCTGCAAGGCGATCCCCGAGGCCGAGGCGGTCGCGCTGATCCATCGCCGGCCGGGCGAGCGCACGGGGCTGCTCGTCGATGGCTTCGACCGGCCGAGCGACAAGTTCATGCGCCAGCCGATGAAGGACGGCGAGGGCATCGCCGGCTGGGTGATGACCCACGGCACCGCGCGGCGGATCGACGATCTGTCGGTCGACGCCGAGGTCGCGAACGAGGCCGGCGCGCACGGCATTCGCTCGTGGCTCGGCGTGCCGCTGTTCATGTACGGCGGCTGCGAGGGCGTGATCGCGGTGCAGAGCAGCCACCCGCAGGCGTTCCGCGCCGATCACCAGCGGCTGCTCGAGTCGCTGGCGCTGCAGATCGCGGCGTCGCTGCAGAACGCCCACCTCTACGAGCTGGCGATGGTCGACGGCCTGACCGGGCTGTTCATGAGGCGCTACTTCGATGCGCGGATCGAAGAGGAAATCGAGCGCTCGAAGCGCTACGGTACGGCGTTCTCGGTGGTGATGATGGACGTCGATGACTTCAAGAGCCTCAACGACAGCCACGGCCACCTCATCGGCGACCGCGTGCTGCGCGGCATCGCCAACACGGTGAAGCAGCAGATGCGCGGCGTCGACACGGCCGCGCGCTACGGCGGCGAGGAGATCGCGGTGATCTTGCCAAGGACCGAGCTGGTCAACGCGTACACGGTCGGCGAGCGGATCCGCGCGGCGATCGCCGATCTGCGGATCACGACCGACGGCGAGCCGCCGCGATCGCTGCGGGTCACCGCGTCGTTCGGCATCGCCGGCTATCCGGAGAGCAACGCCGCGCGCACGGCGACCAGCGGCGAGGATCTGGTGCGGCGGGCCGACCGCGCGCTCTACCGCGCCAAGAAGCTGGGCAAGAACCGGGTCGAGCTGTTCTGGAGCGACGACGCGAGCGCGCCCGATCTGGTCGCGGCCGGTGGTCCGCCATGAGCTCCGAGCGCAAGGCGGCCGAGCGCCGCGTCGGGTGGGCCCGGCTGTGGGCGCGGGCCAAGCAGATCGTGACCACGGATCCGACCGGGTCCGACGAGGACGATCACATGGTCGACGAGGAGGCCGCGCGCGTCCTGGCGGTCAACGCCGGCCGGCTCAAAGGCGGGCTGGCCAAGGTCGCGCAGCTCGCGGCGTACGACCCGGGCGCGATCCTGCGGCGCTCGGCCGGCTCGGCGGGGCCGGCGCGCGCCGTGCTCGCCGGGCTGTGGGACCAGGCGCCGGCGGTGTCGGTGCAGGCGATCGAGCAGGTGATCGAGGCCGATCTCGGCCGGTCGCCGCGCGAGCTGTTCGCGACCTGGGACCCGGCGCCGCTGGCCGCGGCGTCGCTCGGCCAGGTCCACGCCGCGACCCTGGCCGATGGCACCGAGGTCGTGGTCAAGGTGCAGTACCCGGGCGTCGCCGAGTCGCTGCGCGCCGACCTCGACGACGAGGCGTTCGTCCGCAAGCTCGCCGGCGTCGAGCTCGGCCGCACGCTCGACGACGACTCGGTCGAGGCGCTGAGCGCCGCGGTGCGCGGCGAGCTGGATTACCTCGGCGAGGCCAGGGCGATCGGCCGGTTCGCGGCGGCGTGGGCCGACCACCCGGCGCTGCGGTTCCCGCGGGTGATCGCGGATCGCTCCTCGGCGCGCGTGCTGACCATGACCCGCGCGCGCGGCAAGACCGTGGTCGAGATCGCCGCGTGCGGCAGCCCGGAGCTGCGCCGGCGCGCCGCGCTGGCGATGTACGCGTTCGCCTGGGGCTCGCCGCTGCTCCACGGCCTGCTCAACGCCGATCCCAACCCGGGCAACTTCCTGATCGACGAGCAGGCCGACGGCGACGCGCACGTCTGGTGCCTCGATTTCGGCTGCGCGATCGAGCTGCCGCCCGCGATTCGCGACGCCGACCGGGCGATCTGGTGGGGCCTGCTCGACAACGACCGCGAGCAGGCCGCCGAGCGGTTCCGCATGGCGCTCGGCAAGGCGGGCCTGCTGCGTCGCGCCGACTCGCTGGCGACGACCGCCCACCGCGACTGGGAGCGCGCCCTGGCCGCGCCGATCGCCGGCCACGGCGACTTCCACTGGTCCGAGCGCTACGCCGGCGAGCTCGCCGACGCCACCGGCCGCGCGCTCGGCGCCGGCGGCCTGGGCCTGCCCGCGGGCGTCCTGCTGCTCTGGCGCCAGCGGCTCGGCGCGGCCGCCGTGATCGCCATGCTCGACGCCCGCGCGCCGTTTCGCCGCGTGCTGGTCGAGCTGATCGGCACCGGCAAGCAGGCGCTGCGCTAGCCGCGATCGGCGCGGCGGGCGATCGTCAGGATCGCCTCGGCCGCGGTCCAGTGGCCGGCGGTGCCGGCGCGCAGGACGGGCGCGCGGCGCATCCGCGCCACGCTGCCCTCGAGGGCGTCGCGCAGCGAGAGCGCGAGCGGCAGGTGGCCGAGGTCGCCGGGCTCGGTGCGGCCGATCGCGACGACGCGCTCGACCCAGCGCTCCCGGATCGGCGCGTCGTCGGGGTCGTCGGGGGCGTCCATCGCGAACGGCTCGTCGAGGCCGCGGGGGTGCCAGAAGGTGACGTGGCCGCCGGGGTCGATCGACTGGTCGCCGAGCGCGTGAACGCGGCCGCTGGCGGCGACGTTGAACAGCGCGACCACGAGCCGGTGCGCGGTAGTGTTGTCGACGACGATCGCGACGTGCGCGCCCTCGGTCAACGCGTAGCGGCCGGGCGTGGCGGGCTCGAGCTCGGGCAGGCCGCCGTGGGCTTCGGCCATGCCGGCGAGCTGGCCGAGCCGCGGGATCCGGGGGCCCGGTGGGCGAGCCAGGACGCGGATCGCGAGGCCGCCGCGATCGCCGGCGCCGATCAGGTTGCGCGCGAGCCGGAGCGGGGCGGCGTACGCGGCGTAGTGCTCGAGCAGGCGATGGGCGTGCGCGGCGGCGGCGGCGGGCAGCGCGAACAGGACGGGCCGGCCATCGCCGCCTGTGGCGCCGTCGCCGGTGCCGTGCACGTCGTCGGTGAGGAACCAGTGGTCGGCGTGGTGGACCAGGCGGACCGGCGCGGCGGGGTCGGCGACGAGCACCGGCGAGCCGGCCAGGCCGTCGCGCATCGCCGGCGGCGAGCGGTCCGGCGGATCGATCGCGTAGCGCAGCCCGGCCTCGTG
>DASWOO010000021.1:0-10111 GCA_036404335.1 Kofleriaceae bacterium | reverse complement strand
GGACCCCCACCGGCCCGCCCAGGTCCACGCCGCCCGCCGCGCGCAGCTGCGTGCTCGACTGCGCCGCCCGCGCCAGCGGCGCGACCGCCGGCACCGCGTCCGGCGGCAGCAGCGACGTCATCTCGCCGCTCGGGCGCTCGGGGGGCTGGGCGGCCCGCGCGGCCATGCGCGGCACTGTACCCGAACCCGGCCGGGCGCCGCCGGCTACAGCTTGGTCTTGAGCCGGACCCCGCCGACCAAGGTGTCGCGCCGGTCTCCACCGGGGTGGGCGAACCACTGGACGTCGGGCTGCAGGCTCAGGAAGTTGGTCAGCCGCAGCTTGTAGAAGCCCTCGGCGAACCACTCGCTGCCCCGGCCCGGCGTGCCACCGACCTGCTGGGCGATCGTGAAGTAGCCAAAGCCGGCGCCGGTGGTGTCGTTGTGGCGCGAGCCCACGCCGTGCCACGCGATCGAGCCGCCCCAGTAATCGGGGAAGCTCGAGCGATCGTGGCGCGCGCCGCTGTAGCGCGCGATCACGGTCAGGCCGCGCGGATCCTTGGCGTCCTCGGGGTGCAGGTAGATCCGCTCGTCGTTCTGGACGAAGAACCCGGCGTTGTCGTGGTAGCGCGCGGGGTCGGCGATCATCATCGCGTTGTCGTCGTCCGACTGGCTCCAGGCGCCGATGCTGGTCGTGCCGCCGTCGCGATGGTCGGGGCCGTACTGATGGGTGACCGCGATCAGCGCCGCGGCCGTCGCGCCCGCGCCGTCGCGGAACGCGGTGTCGAGGCCGAGGCCGCCGACCTCGGGGCTGCCCTCGTAGATCCCGGCCTTGCCGACGAGCCACTTCACCGGCTGGACGATGACGATCGCGCCGAGCCCGGTCGTCGGGTACGACGGCAGCGGCGTGTTGGGGAACATGCCGAAGTTGTTGTTGATGAGGTTACCGCCGAACCGCGGCGTGCCGAAATCGCGGTTGGCGTCCTGCTTGCCGATCCGCAGCTTGACGAGGTCGTCGAACAGCGACTGCTCGAAGAACAGCTCGGTCAGCTGGGTGTACGGCTCGGCCTCGAGGTTCGACACGCCGATCGCCGAGTCGATGTGATCGCGCTCGTTGAGCACGCTGCCGTGGTTGTTCTGGCCGATCACGTAGATCGTCCCGCCATGCCACAGCCCGAGCTTCTCGGTGTCGAGCGTGAGCGCGGCGTCGACGTGGCCGAGCGCCGCGACGTGGCCGTGCGCGGTGAACACGTCGCTGGCGTAGACCAGGTCGATCGTCACGCCGCGGTCCTCGAGCCACGTCCGGGCGCCGCCCCACGCGCCGGTCAGGTGCTCGCCGCCCCACCAGCCCTCGGGCTCCTTCACGTCGTCGCGGCCGGTCCGCTCGTCGGGCTCCGCCGGCGAGTCGGTCGGCGCCGTGTACTTGGGGCCCTCGCTGGTCGGCGGCGGATCGGTGTCGGCGCGCGCGACCCCGCCGAGCAGCATCACACTCACGCCGACGGCGACCGCGCGCATGCGGCTCAGGTGACCGGGAAGCCGCGGTCGCGCATCAGCGCGTTGGTGTCGACGTCGCGCCCGCGGAACTTGCGGAACGCCTCCTCCGGCGACACCGAGTTGCCGACGCTCATGATCGAGTCGTGCAGCCGCTGCGCGGTCTTCTTGTCGTAGAAGCTGCCGGCCTCGGCGAACGCCTCGGCGGCATCCGCGGTCAGCGTGTCCGCCCAGATGTACGAGTAGTAGCCGGCCGAGTAGCCGTCGCCCGAGAAGATGTGGCCGAACTGGGTCGGCCGGTGGCGCATGACGATCTCCTTCGGGCAGCCGATCTCGGTCATGACGCGGTGCTCGAACTCGGTCGGGTCGATCGGCTTGTCGGTCGGCGCGGTGTGGATCTTCAGATCGTAGATCGCCGCCGCCAGGTACTCGACGGTCGAGAACCCCTGGTTGAAGTGCTTGGCCTTCTCGATCTTCGCCACCAGCTCGGCCGGGATCGGCTTGCCGGTCTGGTAGTGCACGCAGAACTTGTTCAGCACCTCGGGGGTGGTCAGCCAGTGCTCGTTGAGCTGGCTCGGGAACTCGACGAAGTCGCGCTTGGTCGCCGTGCCCGCCAGGGTCGGGTAGTGCACCGCCGAGTTGAGGCCGTGCAGCGCGTGGCCGAACTCGTGGAACATCGTCCGGGCGTCGTCCCACGACACCAGCACCACGCCGCCGGTGACCTTCACGAAGTTCGCGTTGTTCGACACGATCGGCGCGATCGCGTCCTTGAGGTGCTGCTGCGTGCGGTACTCGTTCATCCACGCGCCCGACTGCTTGCCGTCGCGCGCGTACGGGTCGAAGTACCACAGGCCGACGTGCTGGCCGCCGCGGGTGACGTCGTAGACCGTCACGTCGGGGTGGTAGACCGGCACGTCCTTGACCTGCGCGAACTGGAAGCCGTACAGCTGGCCCGCCGCCCACATCATCGCTTCGCGCATCTTGTCGAGCTGCAGGTACGGCTTGATCTCGTCCTGGTTGAGGTCGAACTTCGCCTTGCGGACCTTCTCGGCGTAGAACCGGTAGTCCCACGGCTCGAGCTTGATCTTGTCGGCGTCGGCGACCTTTTGCATGTCGGCGATCTCTTCGCGGGCGCGCGCGACCGCGGCCTTCCACACCTTCATGCTGAGCCCGAGCGCGGCGTCCGGGGTCTTCGCCATGTTGTCGGCGATGATCCAGTGCGCGTGGCTCGGGAACCCGAGCAGCTTGGCCTTCTCGGCGCGCAGCGCGAGGATCTGGGTGATCACCGGCCGGTTGTCGTTCGCGCCGGCGTGCTCGCCGCGGCTGACCCACATCCGCCAGACCTTCTCGCGCAGGTCGCGCCGCGTCGCGTACATCAGGAACGGCTCGGCCGACGACCGGGTGTTGGTGATCAGCCACTTGCCGGCGAGCTTCTTCTCGTCGGCGGCCTGCTTGGCGCCGGTCTTGACCGAGTCGGGCAGGCCGGCGAGGTCGGCCTCCTTGTCGAGGGTCAGCGAGAAGCTCTCCTCGTCGTGCAGCTCGTTCTGCGAGAACTGGACGTAGACCCCGGCGAGCTTGCCGTTGATCTCCTTGAGCCGGGCCTTGTCCTTGGCGTTGAGCGCCGCGCCCTCGCGGGCGAACTGCTGGTAGGTGACCTCGACGAGCCGCAGCTGCTCGGGTGTCAGCTTGGCCGACGCGCGGCCGTCGTACACCGCCTTGATCCGGGCGAACAGCGCGCCGTTCTGGATGAGCTCGTCCTGGAACGCGGCGAGCAGCGGCGAGAGCTCGACCTCGAGCGCCTGCACCGACTTGTCCTTCATCGTCGACGCGTAGACGTCGAAGATCCGGCTGACCCGGTTGAACGGCAGGCCCACGCTCTCCATCGCCGCGATCGTGTTGGCGAACGTCGCCGGCTCCTTGGCCCCGGCGATCGCCGCGAGCTCGGCGCGGCTCAGGTCCATCGCCTTGAGCATCGCCGGCTTGAAGCTCTCGACCTTGACCTTGTCGAACGCGGGGAACCCGCCGTGCGGTCCGATCCAGGGAGCGAGCAAGGGGTCATCAGTCACGGCGGTTCCTTTCGCGAACGACAGGTGGCGGCGAAGCGCCGCGAGGACCACGGCGGCGGCGGTGGACTGGAAGAGCGTGCGTCTCAGCATGGGGCCGGCACACGATACTCGTTCGATCGCGGACGCAGCTAGCGTCGCACCGTGTCCCGCCACAGCGCGGCGACCGCCATCGGAATCGCGGGCCACAGCATCGGGGCCATCACCGGCGCCTTGATGATGTTGACCGCGTGCAGCACGACGAGGGCGGCGAGCATGATCAGCCGGCCCCGCGCATACTTGCGCCGGAAGCTCGGCCCGACGAACGGCACCAGGATGTCGAACGGCAGCCAGACCAGGCAGATCTCGTTCCACCGGATGTACGGCAGCGGGCTGATGATCGCCAGCACGGTCTCGACCGTGCCGAGCACGAAGTACGGCAGGATCGCGAGCAAGAGCCCCGTTCGCTGCAGCCGGCCGGCGCGCGCGGCGATCCACGCCGGCGCGGTCAGCACGACGATCAGCAGCGCGAGCAGCACGCGGCCGCTCGGGCCGTCGGGCTCCTGCGGCGGGCCCTTGCGCTGGTAGATCACCTGAGGCTGCACGCCCCACAGCTTGGTCACCGCCTCGCGCAGGTACTGCGGCAGGAACATCCGCTCGTTGTAGGACGGCACGCGATCGGTCGCGCGACCCATCGCGATGTCGGTGATCAGCAGCGCCAGCCGCGGCCCGAGGCCGGCGAGCTCGACGCCGAAGAACCCGTCGCGCGCCAGGTCGCGGTAGGTCCGGTCTTCGGTGGTCTCGGGCATCTTGGCGAGCTGGCCACCGATCGCGTTGTCGATCACGTCGCGCACCCGGGTCGTGCAGTTGTCCCAGAAGTGGTCGTACGCGTAGTGCTTGTGCTCGGGCATCACGTCGTACTCGAGCTTGTCGATGATCTTCTGCTTCTGCTCCTGGGTCAGCGGCAGCGGCTGGTGCCAGATCGTGCGATCGGTGTGCTTGTAGATCCAGAGCATCTCCTCGGGCGGCGCCTTGTCGACCCAGAACGCGCCGTTGGCCCGGAGGAACCCCCACGCCATGCTGATCGGATTGTGGAAGTCACCGACGCCGTAGTTGTAGCAACGGTCACGCGCGTCGCCGTACAGCACGCACAGCGCGATGTGGCCGTGGCGCTCCCAGAGCAGCGAGCCGATGCCCATCGTCATCAGATCGACGATCGGCCGCTCGAGCGCGAGCTTGGCGTTCTCCGGCGTCATGCCGAACGTCGGCATCGCGCGCGGCGGCGGGACCTCGGGGGCGTTGGCCGGCGCCTGCGCGGGCGGCTCGGGGACGACATCGGCGCGCGTGGGGCTGGCCGCGGCGAGCGCCAGGGCGAACGACACCACGGCGAAGGCCGCGATTCGGCGGATCATCGTCGTCGAGTGTGGCTCGGCAGCCGGACGATGTCCATCGCCCGGGTGACGTCCATCCGGCCGAGGCGAACCGCCGCATCTGCCGGATCGTCCTCGACGATGTCGAGCAGCGCGAGCGCGTCGTGCGCGCTGGCGAGCCGCGCCGCCAGGTCGCGCGCGGCGAGCCGGCGCAGGAAGCCCTCGAGCGCGAGGTCCTCGATCCGCTTGGGCGCGGCGCGCGGCGCGCGATCTGCGATCCACGGCAGATCCTCGTTCATGTTGCAGACCACGACCTCGAGCGCGCTGCCGTCGAACGGCGTCGTGCCGCTCAGCATCTCGAAGAGGATCACGCCGAGCGCGAACAGGTCGGTCCGCGGGTCGACCTGGTCGCCGCGGGCCTGCTCGGGCGACATGTACAGCGGCGTGCCGAGCAGGATGCCGCTCTCGGTCAGCCGGCCGTGGCTGACCGCCTGGTCGGTGCGCAGCGCCGCGATGCCGAAGTCGACGATCCGCGGCAGCTCGCCGTGGGCGTCGCGCTCGACCAGCACGTTGTCGGGCTTGAGGTCGCGGTGGATCAAGCCCGCGGCGTGGGCGTGATCGAGGCCGCGCAGGATGTGGCGGACCAGCGCGATGATCCGCGGCGCGGGCAGCGGCGCGTCCTCGTCGAGGATCTGGCGCAGGCTCGGGCCCTCGACCAGCTCCATGATCATCAGCGACCGGCCGTCGGCGGTCTCGCCGACGTCGAGCACGCCGGTCAGGTTGGGGTGGCGCAGCCGGCCGGCGGCCTCGGCCTCGCGGCGGAACCGGGCGAGCATCGTCGGGTGGTCGGCGAAGTCCTCGTGCAGGATCTTGATCGCGACCGGCCGGCCGAGCTGCCGGTGATGGCCGCGGAACACCGTGCCGGTCGCGCCGGCGCCGAGCGGGCTGTCGATGACGTAGCGGTCGAGCACGACCCGGCCGATCAGGGTCAGCGACTCGAGCGTGGTCCGCGGCTTGCGCTCGCGCGGCCGGCCGCGGCCCTCCTGGCGGGTCGGGGCCTCGCCGGGGATGACGCCGACGCCGACGCCGACGCCGACGCCGAGCTGGGTGCGGTCGCGGGGTGGGTCACCGGCCATGCGCCGGAGAGTAGCTCAGGACACCCAGTGCCAGCGCGCGCGGGTCGCCGTGCCGAGCACCAGCTCGGTGTCGCCCGCCAGCGTGATCAGCCGCGCCTTGGGCTGATCGGCCTCGCGGATGCCGTTCAGGCTCGCGGTGTCGACGATCAGGATCGCGTCGTCGACCTGGAGCAGCAGGGCATGGACCCGCGACAGCGACGGGTCGTCGGCGATCTGCGCGTTATTGCAGCGCGCGTAGCGGCCGAGCAGCACGCCGTCGCGCAGCTCGTCGTGGCCAATCTTGATCGTGCCGCGGTGCTTGGGGCCGACCAGCTCGAGCGTGCCGGCCAGATCGCCGTTGTGCAGCGACGCGCCGTCGGCGGTGTCGCGCGGGCCGTGGGTGCGGATGATGAGGCTGCGCTGGGTGGGGCTATTGCGGAACGGCTCGAACCGCGGGCCGCGCGGCGAGCGGCTCGGCCTGGAGCCCAGCGGGCTGCGGTCGAGCTCGTCGAAGTACACCCGCTCGGGCAGGAACTGCCAGGCATCGGTCGCCGACGCCGGCCAGTCGCTCGGATCGCCGAGCGGCAGGAAGAACAGCGCGTACCCGCCGCAGCGCAGCAGGCCCGCGCCCTCGCAGCGCAGGCCGCGCAGCGGCCGGTCGTTCTCGTCGGTGAAGCCGTCGGTCGTGCGCAGGTCGAGCACGCGGTAGCGGACGTTGGCGCCGGGCCGCCAGTCCGACACCGGATCGAGCACGATCGCCAGGTGGCGCAGCGCGAGCCGGGCGTGGGCGTTGAGGAACAGGTCGCACTCGTCGTGGCGGCCGACGATCGCGGCGACGTGGCGCTGGACCCGCGCGAGCAGGCGCGCGATGCCGAGCGGCTTGCCGGTGACCTCGTCGATCGCGATCAGCGCGAGCCCGGGCTCGGTGACCTCGCGGCAGCGCTCGGCGAAGCTGGAATACGCGGCGAGGAACAGCTCGCGGAAGCCCTGACGGAGCCGGACGGGCGCGCCGGGGTGATCGACCGAACGGAGACAGGTGACGTTGTTCTGCCCGCCGCCGCGAACCTGACCGCCCCACAGATCGACACCCACCGTCTTCATCGATGCCGTGTCCCCCTCATCCGAGGGACGGTAGCAGAGACCGACCCCGGATGCGGCATCGGATTCGCGACTGCCTTGCGTGAGACCGATCCGGGTGCGATGCATGAGCATGCTTGGTCGTATCGGCCTGTTGCTCGTGTTGTTGGCGTGTCATCCGTCGTCTCCGACGACAAACTCGGCCCCGGCGCCCACCGAGACCCAGGCGGTGGTGACCGCGCCACCGCCGCTCGAGGCGCCCACGCCGCAAAACGTTGCACCAGAACAAGGAACGCCTGGCACCGGGGCTGTACCGGTAGCCAATCCGGGGGAGCCCACCCAGGTTTCGCCGCCGTCACCGGCGGGCGGGCCGAGCTTCGGCGAGCATTGCGCTGCGAATGATGCCTGCGCCAGCGGCCTGACCTGCGTCACGTATCGCGGCATCGCCGGCGCGCGCGGCCCGGAATTCAAGACCTGCGAGATGCGCTGTGGCAAGGACTCCGGCTGTCCGCAGGGCAAGCGGTGCGCGACGATCGCCGACGGGCCGGGCCGGGTCTGCCGCTAGCCGGCTAGAACGCCGAGCCGATCGCGAAGCCGAGGCTGACGTGGCCGACCCGGCTGTTGATCGCCGGGGCATCGTCGGCGCGCAGGAAGTAGAAGTCGTAGCCGGCGTCGAGGAACAGCGAGCCGGTCACCATCGGTCCGCGCTTCAGGAAGAACAGCGGCGACCACAGAAAGCCGAGCGCGCGGACCTTGCCGGTCAGCTGCGCGCCGCCGCCGAACCCGAAACCGCGGCCGGCATAGCCCGCCATCGCGCCGTTGGCGTCGGCCGACAGCGGCCCGCCGCGCACGAACACCTCGAGGTGCTTGTCGATCGGCACGATGTACTTCAGATCGATGCCCAGCGCCGACAGGTCCGACGAGCCGGCCGCTGGGTCGCCGCCGATCAGCCCGCGGAACGCGCCGACCCGATCGGTCTGCATGTCGGACAGAAACCACGGCTCGATCGCGAAGTGACCGAGCCGCATGCCCAGGCCGACCCGCACGTGCAGCGGGCTGCCGAGCATCCTGCCGAGCGGGCCGCGGCTGGTTGCGACGCCGAACGACTCCTCGACATACGCGCCGTGGTCGATCGACTCCTCGGCGCGTGCGACCTGGGTCACACCGAGCGCGAGGGTGATCGCGAGAGGGCCAAGGATCCGCTGCAAAGGCGCCGCGGCTGTTCAGCGCTCGAGGAACGGCGCGAGATCGGCGGTGCGCCCGGTGGCGACCCTTGACTTCGTCGCGCCCGCGGCCGGACCGACGCCGTGCTGGGTCCACCACTGGCGCGCCAGCTCGGACAGCTGGCCGAGCGCCGCGTCGCGCACCAGCCGGATGCCGAGCGAGGCCGCCGCGCCGAACACCATGTCGCCGACCGTCTTCTTCTTAGGCTGGGCCTTGAGGAGGCGGTGATGGGTGGCGGGCGCCGAGCCCTTGCGCCCAAACGCCGCAGCCACGCCGAGCGCAAATGCAACACCGACCGCCGGCCACGCGTGGTGGGCGATCTGCGAGCTGATGTCGAGCTTGTGCTTGGCCTCGTTCACGCGCTGCTTGAGAACTTCGACGCGAGCGAGCAGGGACGCCTTCGCGCGCTCGGCGCGACGATCGGCCGCTTCGATCGTCGGATCGACGACGTCTGGAGTGGGCATGCAGGCTCTCCGAGCAATCCATATGCCTGCGCCGCACGCCTCGTGCGCCCACGTCCGGAGAGCGGAGGAGACGGGGCACGCGGCTTGCCTCTATAGCGTTTCATGAATCCCAGCGTCGAGCATCGAGACGAGCAGCCGGCAGAGCTGATCACCGGAGTCCTTCACGACGCGCGCGAGCTCGCGCTGGCCGAGGTCGACAAGATCAAGGCCGAGGCGATCTACGAGGTCAAGGAGGTCGGCGCCCAGGTGAAGGTCGTCAGCCTCGCCGTCGTGATGTTCGGGATTGCGGCGATCATGCTCGCCACCTCGCTGTCGCTCGTGCTCGTCGAGGTCGGCGTGCCGGCGTGGGCCGGCTTCGGCATCATGGCCGTCGTGTTCTCCGGCATCGGCTACGTCTTCATCGAGAAGCGCTCGGCGCTGGCCAAGGCGCACGAGGCCGCCAAGCAGACCGCCAAGGCCAAGCACGACGCGCTCGTGCACCAGAACGGTCACTGAGCCCAGGGCCCGCGGGCCGCGCGGCTCGCAGCGTACGGCGCTTCGAAATGCGCGAACGAGGTGATCGGGTCACGATCACCTCGTTCGCACATCGGGGAGCTGACTAGCGGCGGAGCATGCGGATGCCCAGCATGCCGAGGTAGCCGAGACCGAACGCGATCCCGACCGCCTTGAGGGGGTTCTCCTGGATCAGGCTGGTCGCCTGGGTCACCAGATCACCGCCGCGCGAGACCGCCTCGTCCTTGAACTCGACGACCTTGCTCTTGATCGCGTCGACCTTGGTCGCGCCCTGGTCGACGACGCCTTTCATGCCGTCGCGGAGCGAGTCGATCTTGTCGTCGAAGGTGCCGGTGATGTCATTCTTGTTCATTGGAATTCTCCTGGAGTGCGAATGAGAGACAGGCGCGGTGAGCGCCGTGGGTAGTTGGAAGTCCACTGAGCACGCGGCGTGCCGCGGCAAATCCAGCTAACTGTTGATTCTGACTATCAGAATCTGAGCGCTGCAGCGCGGCGTGCGCGATCGCGCTCGGTCAACTGCGCAGGTCGGCCGCGGCCACGCGAGCTGCGGCCGGCAGCCTACAATGCATGTCGGTCGTGTCGAGTTACGCAACGAAATGGGGCTGCCAGGCACGGTCAATGCACCCCATCCACGGCGCTCCCCAGCGCCGAGCCACGGCAGCCGACCCCCTTCAGCGATTCTTGGAGGCGAGCTCGACGGCGACCTGGTCGCGCGCGGCGCGCGAGCTCACGCGCCGGCCATGGCGGATCGTCAGGGTCGCCGGGACGCGGCCGATCTCGGGCGTCCATCGCGGCTTACCCACGACCGGCAACATCTCGGTGTTGCCGTTCTCGAGCAC
>DASWOO010000020.1:0-1660 GCA_036404335.1 Kofleriaceae bacterium | reverse complement strand
GCGGTGCCCTACGACTGCCCGACCTGTGACAACGCCAGTGTGCACACGGTCAACGTCGCCGAGAACCTCGAGCAGCTGGTCCGCGGCATCGTGCCGGCGATGACCTGCGCGGCGTGTAAGTCGCTGCTGGTCCCGGCGCTGACGTCGGAACAGTTGGACCACCTACGAATTCTACCGGCCCGGCCGCGCGATCCCGAGCTCGATCGATTCCTCGCCCACGTCCGGCCGCTGCCGTCGGAGCAGCTCGAGAACTGTCTGACGCCCAAGCCGCCCAAGCGGCCGGTCGCGGCCCGGTCGAACCGCGGCCTGGCGATCGCGCTGGGCGCCAGCGCGCTGGTGATCGGCGGCCTGGCGGTGACCGCGGGCGTGCTGTGGAGCCAGCGCCCGTCGGTGACGTCCGCGCCGCCCGCGACGACGGCGATCCCGGCGGTCGCGCCGCCGCCGCGCCCGGCGTTCACCCGCCCCGACTGGATCCTGGCCGACGAGCCGGCCTCGGCGTACTGCCACGAGATGATCAACCGGCTGATGTGCGTCGGCGTGTCGGCGTTCCGTCCGAGCCGCGAAGAGGGCGTGACCGAGGCCAACGACGCCGCGCTCGAGGAGCTGGTCAACACCATCGGCCTCAAGATCACCGAGCCGTTCTTTCGCGACAACGTGATCGCGGCCTACACCGCGGCGCGGGCCAACGCGCTGTCGGCGCTGCAGGACGCCGACGTCGACCGCAGCGGCAAGCCGTACCTCGAGGCGCTCGCCACCGTCGGCAAGGCGCGCAAGCGCGTGGTCGAGGTGCTGCGCGCGTCGGGCGGCGCCGCCGTGCCGAGCCAGCGCTCGGACTGGTACTGGGAGGAGTACGCGGGCGAGAAGACCAATGCCAACGAGACCCTGGTGTTCGTGCGCTACGACGTCCCGCTCGACGCGGTGCGCGGCCTGGTCGAGCGCTACTCGTCGGCCAGCACGGCGCAGGGCCTGGTCGCGCTCACCGCGTTCCCCGGCCTGGCGTGGCTCGTGTCCGACTTCACCGGCGGCGCGCTGCTGACCAAGGTCGCCAAGCCCGCCGCCCCGCTCGCCCCCGACTCGCTGGTCACGGCGGTCGCCGGCCAGCCGGTGGTCGACGCGCCGAGCTTCGCGCGCCGGCTGGGCGACGCGGCCAAGGCGCCCGGCGCGATCGCGCTGACGGTCAAGCCCAGCGCCGACGCCGCGCCGCAGACCATCGAGCTGAAGCACTAGCCACCGAGCCACCCGGCTCGGAGGCTACTGGCTGAACGAGCCCTGGCCGGGCGTCCACTCGACGATCGCGAACGTCCAGTCGTCGACCTGCGGCTGGCCCTGCTGCAGCTGATCGGCGTGCATCACGATCGTGCCGGCCGCGTCGCGCAGCGACTGGCCGCGGGTGCGCTCGTAGAGCTGCGCGAACCGCCGCATCCCGAACACGGTGCCGTTGAGCGACGCGATCTCGGGGATGCCGTCGGTGTAGAGCAGGATCCGATCGGACGGCTCGAACTGGCCCTCGATCCGGCCGGTCTCGAACCCGACCTGCGTGCCGAGCGGCGCGCCGGCGCAGAAGTGGACCTTGTGCTTGCCCTCGTGGTTCAGGCTCAGGATCGGCGGCGCGCCGGCGCTGTGGAACACCCACCAGCCGTTGAGCTCGTCGAACTCGAGC
>DASWOO010000019.1:0-12796 GCA_036404335.1 Kofleriaceae bacterium | reverse complement strand
ACGGGAAGCGCGTCGAGCTGCAGGGTCATCTCGGTGACGATGAGAATCGAGGTGATCGGCGCGCGCACGACGGCGCAGAGACAAGCCGTCATGCCGATGAGCGAAAACATGGTCTGATCGTCCGCGGTGAGGCCGAAGGCGTGCCGGGTCGCGCCAAAGACCACGGCCCCCGACATTCCGCCAAAGAAGATCAGGGGAGCGAAAATTCCGCCGCAACCGCCCGCGCCATAGCAAAACGTCGTCGCGATGATTTTGGCAACCAGCAGCCAGGCTGCGGCGGACCAGATAATCTGGCTGTTCAAGGCGGCCTGCAGATCGGTCTCTCCCAATCCGAACACGCCCGCGTGCCCCGTCAGCGCGAAGCCGGCCACCGCCGCCGCGCAGCCGATCACGGCGCCGCAGGCGGGACGCAGCGCCGGGGGAATGCCAGTCTTTCGTAGCCAGCCCCGGAGGCGAAGGGTGGAAAATTGAAAGATCAATCCGGACAGACCGGCGAAAATGGCCACCGCCGGGGATAGCCAGATTGCCGCCGAATGTGAGGTACAGCTCGGTCTTGCCCTTCTTCACTTTGTAGAGCGGCGGCTGGGCGATGTAGACGTGGCCCTTCTCGAACAGCTCGTTGAAGTGGCGGAAGAAGAACGTCAGCAGCAGGGTGCGGATGTGGCTGCCGTCGACGTCGGCGTCGGTGTTGCACGCCGCAATGCCGCCGAAGCCGGCGAGGAAGTTCTCGTCGGTGTCGACCGAGAAGTCGTAGACGTTGCCGTTGCTGGCCTCGACCCGGGTGATCTCGGTGATCGCCAGGGTCATCAGGTCGCCGTCGAGCGCCTCGTAGGCGGGCTCGTCGCTGCCGGCCTGCTCGGCCAGCCGCTCGCTGCCCGGCAGCCGCTGCCACACCGCCGCGAGCCGCGCCACGTCGCTCGGCCGCTCGACCGCCACGGTCCAGCCGGTGCCGCGCTCCGCGAGCTGGGCGACCACGCCGAACGACGCGAGCAGGTAGGACAGGCTGCTCGCCAGGGTGCGGCTGGACGCCAGCCACGCAAGGCCCGCCGCCGTCACCGGCGCGAGCGCGCTGGCGTCCAGGCAGCCGCGCAGGAACGCCGCGCGCGCCGCTTCGCCCGCCGTCCAGACCAGCGACGGGATCGCGCCCGGCTCGCCGGCGCCGCGCGTCAGGTGGCGCCACGCCAGGCCGGCGATCGGGTGCCCGAGCTTGACCTCGCCGCGCTCCGCTGCGATCTCGCACGCCATCGCCGGCAGCGCGAACATCGCCGCCAGCTGCACGCCGACCTCGGCCAGCTCGCCGGCGCCCGCCCGCGGCAGCGCCAGCCGGATGCCGCCCTGCCCCGACAGCCCGCCCGTCGCGTCGACGCCGAGCAGCCGGAGCAGCGCCTCGTCGAGCCGGACGAACCGGCGGATCCCCGGCTTGCCCGCGGGCGCCGCCGCCAGCTCGACCTCGCGGCCGGCGAAGCCATCGAGGTCCTCGCGCTCGAGCGCCGTCAGCGCCACGTGATCGCGCACCGCCGGCAGCTCGCCGCCGAACAACCTCGCCCGCCGGCTCGCGCCGATCGTCACCCGCGGCCAGATCGCGGCCGGCTCGGCCCCGATCGCGAGCAAGTACGCCGTCAGCTGGGCCTCGGTCGGCCGCGACGTGCCGGCCTCCCACGCCTGGAACGTGCCCGGCTGGCGCAGGTCGAGGACCTGGCACAGCTGGCCGTTCGAGATCTTCGCCCGCCGGCGCTGCTCGGCGAGCTCGGCCCGGACCTCCGCCGGTAGCTCGACCCGCGGCGCGATCCACGCCGGCGACGCCAGGTCCTCGCCCAGCTTCGCGGTCAGCCACGCCGCCACCGCCGCGCCGCGCAGCCAGACCCCGTCGTGGCGCTCGGCGTGCAGCGCGCGCAGCAGGTCGACCTGTTCGGCGCCGTCGCCCGGCAAGCCGATCCGCCGCGGCGCGACCAGCCGGTCCCCGACGCGCAGGCCATCGCCGCGCGCGCGGCGCAGCTCACCGGCCTCGTGGACGAACAGGCTGTGGCTCGCGGTCACGCGCAGCGACCGGCCGACCGACGTCTTGATCTCGTACAGCGCCTCGTCGAGCGGGTGGCGGATCACGCCCTTGATCGCCCGGAACCGCACCGCGTGGTCGTCGACGCCGAAGCACGCGACCTCGCCCAGGTCGTTGCCGAGCCGCCGGGCCACGCCGTGGTCATCGGCGGTCACCGCCGTCAGCGCCTCGTCGATGAACGCGCCGATCGGCGTCAGCGCGATCGCGCCGTGCCGGCGGACCAGCACGTGCTCGCGCGCGTCGACGCTCATGATGATGATCTTGTGGTAGCGCAGCTTGTCGATCGACTTGTCGTCGCCGACGCCGGTGCCGAGCGCGGTGATCAGCGTCGTCAGCTCCTGCGACGTGAGCATGCGATCGAACCGCACCTTCTCGACGTTCAGGATCTTGCCGCGCAGCGGCAGGATCGCCTGGAACTGCCGGCTCCGGCCCTGCTTGGCCGAGCCGCCTGCGGACTCACCCTCGACGATGAAGATCTCGCTCTTCTCGGGATCGCGCTCCTGGCAATCCGCCAGCTTGCCCGGCAGCGAGGTCAGCTCGAGCGCGCCCTTGCGCTGCACCATCTCGCGCGCCTTGCGCGCGGCCTCGCGCGCCCGCGACGCGACCAGGGCCTTGTTGACGATGTTGCGCGCTTCCTTGGGGTGCTGCTCGAGGTAGTGCGCCAGCTTGTCGGTGAACACCGCGTTGACCGCGGTCGCGACCTCCGACGACACCAGCTTGTCCTTGGCCTGGTTCGAGTACTTCGGGTCGGAGATCTTCACCGAGACCACCGCCGCCAGGCCCTCCCGCAGGTCCTCGCCGGACAGGCCGCCCTTGGCGTCCTTGAGCAGCTTGTTCTCGTTCGCGTAGTTGTTGACCGTGCGGGTCAGCGCCTGGCGAAAGCCGGTGAGATGCGTGCCGCCGTCGCGGTTCTTGATCGTGTTGGTGAAGCAGGTGACGAGCTCGGAGTAGCCGTCGTTCCACTGCATCGCGATGTCGACGGTGCACTCGTTGCCATCGACGCCCGGGTTGGTGCCGGTGATCGCGATGACGTCCGACACCACGGTCTTGTTGGCGTTGAGGTCGGCGACGTAGTTCGCGATGCCGCCCTCGAACTTGAACGTTTGGTTGCGATCGGTGCGCTCGTCGGCGATGACGATCTCGAGGCCGCTGTTGAGGTACGCCAGCTCGCGCAGCTTGGTCGACAGCTGGTCGTAGCCGAACTCGAGGATGTTCTTGAAGATCGTCGGATCGGGGTGGAACGTGGTCTTGGTCCCGTGCGTGCCCGGCTGCGTGGTGCCGATCTGGACCAGATCGTTGGTCGGGATGCCGCGGCTGTAGTCCTGGCGATAGACCTTGCCGCCGCGCTTGATCTCGAGCCGGAGCCAATCGCTGAGCGCGTTCACCGCCGACACGCCGACGCCGTGCAGGCCGCCCGAGACCTTGTAGCCCGAGCCGCCGAACTTGCCGCCCGCGTGCAGCACGGTCATGACGACCTCGGCCGCCGGCCGGCCCTCCTCGGGCATCACGTCGACCGGGATGCCGCGGCCGTTGTCCTCGACCGTCACCGAGTTGTCAAAGTGGATCACCACGTCGATCCGGGTGCAGTGCCCGGCGACGTGCTGATCGACCGAGTTGTCGACGACCTCGTGGACGAGGTGGTGCAAACCGCTGCCGTCATCGGTGTCGCCGATGTACATCCCGGGTCGCTTGCGAACGCCCTCGAGGCCCTTCAGGACGCCGATCGATCCGGCATCGTAGGTTGACTCGGAAGTCTGCGACTCTGCTGTAGGATCTGCCATCTGATACGCCCCGCGAGCGAGGTCGATTTGGTACCACGCGCCACCCCCGACGCATAGGGCGCGAACGGCCTTTCGACCAGGCTTATTGTTGCGATTTTACTGGAGAATTTCGCCGTTGGCGATGCGGTAGTCGGCCCGATGCTGGCGCAGCAGCACGTGGCCGGGGTGCGTGGTCGTGATGAAGCACTGGCCGGCGAGGCTGGCGAGGTGCTCGAACAGGTATTCGTTGCGCTGCGGATCGAGCTCGCTCGACACGTCGTCGAGCAGCAAGATCGGCAGATCGCCATGCGCGCGGCCCAGCACCTGGAGCTCGGCGGTCTTCCACGCCAGCATGATCGCGCGCAGCTGGCCCTGGGACGCGTACGACCCGGCCTCGCGGCCCTCGAGCTCGAACACCAGGTCATCGCGGTGCGGGCCGACCTGGGTCGCGCTGGTCGCGAAATCCTTCATCCGCGCCGCGACCAGCGCCCGGGCGATGTCCTCCGGGGTCTCCGCCGCCGCGCGCACGACGTAGCGCGCCTCGACCCGCAGGCCCGTGCGGGTGATCGACGCGAACGCCGTGGCGAGCTCGCCACGCACTGCCTCGAGGAACCGTTTGCGGGCCGCGATCACCTCGGCTGCCAGCCGCGCCAGCTGCTGGTCGTAGACCGCGAGCAGATCCTCGGCCCGGGCGCGATCGAGCCCGCCGTCGCCCGTCTTGCGCAGCACGCTGTTGCGGGTCTTGAGCACGCGCTCGTAGTCCTGCGCGGTCGTCAGGTACTCGGGCCGCAGGTTGAACACGCCGCGGTCGAGGAACCGCCGCCGGTCCGCCGGCGACGCCCGGGGCAAGCTCAGGTCCTCGGGCGTGAACACCACGACGTTGAACCCGCCGAAGTAGCGCGCGAGCGGCCGCACCGCCTTGCCGTCGAGCGCGACCTTGCGCGCGCCCGGCGCCAGCTCGACCTCGTACAGCCGGACCAGGTCGTCCTTGAGCACCCGGGCCCCGAGCCTTGCGCGCTCCCCGCCGAAGCCGATCAGGTCGGCGAGCTTGCTGGTCCGGAACGACCGCAGCGCGGCGACCACGAAGATCGCCTCGAGCAGGTTGGTCTTGCCCTGCCCGTTGTCGCCCGAGAACACGTTGAACCGCTCGCGCGGCTCGAGCGCCAGCGGCTTGAGGTTCCGGATGCCCCGGGCGACCAGCGCCTGGATCCGCAGCGGATCCCCTAGATCCGCATCGGCATGACGACGCCGAGGTAGTCGTCGCCGGTCAGCGGCCGGATCAGGCCGGGGTCGAGCTCGCCGCCGAGCGCGATCGTGATCTGGTCGCTCGACATCTGGCCGAGCAGCTCGACGACGTACTTCGGGTTGAAGCCGATCGCGATCGGGTCGCTGTTGTACTCGGCCTCGAGCTCCTCGCGGACCTCGCCGAGGTCGGGGTTGTCGCTCGTGATCGTCACACCGTCCTTGGCGGCCGCGACCTTGACCCCGCGGGTCTCCGACGACATGAGCTGCGCGCGGCGCAGCGCGTCGATGAACCGCAGCCGGTCGATCGTGATGATCTTCTTGTGCTCCTTGGGGATCACCTGGTCATACGGCGGGAACTGCGCGTCGATGAGCTTCACCGCGATGACGATGTCGTCCTGCACCAGGAACAGGTGCGGCGTCTTGACCGCGATCTTGCAGCTCGGCCCGGCCTCGAGGACCTTCTTGATCTCGAGCAGGCCCTTCTTGGGGATGATCACGCCCGCCGACAGCTTGGGCCCGCCGACCAGCGCGCGCTCGACCTTCGACAGCCGGTGGCCATCGGTCGACACCATCCGGCTCTTCGCGCCGTCGCTCTCGAAGAACACGCCGTTCAGGTGGAACCGGGTCTCGTCGTTGCACACCGAGAACAGCGTCCGCTCGATCATCTCGCGCAGCACCGCGCTGTCGAGCGTGGTGTACGTCGCCTCGCGGTGGTAGGGCACCTTCGGGAAGTCGCGGTCCGGCATGCCGACGATGCGGTACGAGACCTTGCCGCTCTTGATCTCGGCCCAGTGGTTATCGGCCTTCTTGAGCGAGATCTCGTCGCCGGGCGCGTTGGAGATCAGCTCGTACAGGTTCTTGGCGCCGAGCGTGATGCCCCCATCGCTCGCGTTGGTGCTCTTGAGCTCCGCGGTCAGCGAGACGTTGAGATCGGTCGCCGCCACCAGGAGCTGGTTCTTGCCCTGGGTGCGGAGCAGCACGTTGGCGAGCATCGGCATCGTGCTCTTGCGATCGGCGATTCCTTGGGCCAAGCGCAGCCCGCGCAGGAACTCGGTCTTTGCGATGCGAAACTCCATGGGGTCCTCGACCTTCGTCTCGTTCTTGTCTGAGCGCGCGCTCTGGATCTCTTAGAGAATTAAAAGATCTTGATCAGCAGAAGTAAGAAATAGGGCTGTGAGTTGTGTGGATAGCTCGGCAACCCGCCGGGATGGCTATCGATTATCAGACAGGGCTGACAGTGAAACCGTGCGGCCTGGAGGTGGATGACATGCGGCGGACCTGTGGACAACCTCCCCGGACAGCGTGGCGCATGGTCCATCCACCGCCGCTCCACAGCTGAAAGCACAGGGTAAGGCACAGGCTTCGCGGGTCATGAGCGTCGGCCTCAACGGATGATCATCGATTCGATCGCGTGGATCTCGGAGCGCAGCGAGGCGTCGTCCTTGACCTTCTCGATGATCTTCTGCACCGCCGAGATCACCGTGGTGTGGTGCTTGCCGCCGAACGCGCGCGCCAGGTCGGGGTACGAGTCCTTGGTGTGGTGGCGCGAGATGTACATCGCGACCGCGCGCGGCGTGGCCACCGACTTGTGGCGGCGCTCGGACTTGATATCGCTCGGTTTGAGCCCGTAGTAGCTCGCCACGGCCTTGATCACCCCCTCGACCGTGATGATCTCGCGGGGCCGGGTGATCGCCGCGCCCAGCGTCTCCTGGGCGAACTCGAGGTCGATGCGCTTCTTCGACAGCGACGAGTACGCCGCCAGCCGGATTAGGGCGCCCTCGAGCTCGCGGACGTTCGACTTGATCGACGATGCGATGTACATGGCGACGTCGTCGGGCAGCGCCACGCCCTCGGTCGCGGCCTTCTTGCGCAGGATCGCGATGCGAACCTCGAGCTCGGGCGGCTCGATATCGGCGAGCAGGCCCCACGCGAACCGGGTGCGCAGCCGGTCGGCGATGTCCGAGATCTCGTGCGGCTTGCGGTCGGCCGTCATCACGATCTGCTTGTGGTTGTCGTGCAGCGCGTTGAACGTGTGGAAGAACTCGTCCTGCGTGCTCTCCTTGCCGGCGAGGAACTGGACGTCGTCGATCAGCAGCACGTCGATGCCCTCGCGGTAGTTGCGGCGGAACTCGTGCATCCGCCCGGTGCGGATCGCCTGGACGTACTCGTTCATGAACCGCTCGCTCGAGAGGTAGACGATCCGGGCGCCCGGGCGGTTGGCGAGCTGCTGGTGGCCGATCGAGTGCAGCAGGTGGGTCTTGCCGAGGCCCACGCCGCCGCAGATGAACACCGGGTTGTACTTCGGCGGGTAGCTCGAGGCGGCGGCCTGGGAGGCGGCGAACGCCAGCTGGTTCGAGGGGCCTGCGACGAAGGTGTCGAACGTGTAGCGCGGGTTGAGCGACGCGGCCTCGGGCGCGGCGATCGCGTCTTTGTCGGGCACGGTGACGACGACCGGCGGGGGTGCCGCGGGCCGCGGCGGGGTGATGACCTCGATCGTGACCGGCTCGTCAGGGGGATCTGCTGGGCGACCATCGGGGCCGTCCGGCTCGAATTCGACCTGTACCTCGTGACCCAGCTCCTGGATCTCCTTGAGCAATGTTCCCAGGAAGTTCGACTCGAACCAGATTCGCACGTAGCTGTTGGGCGCGCGGAGCTTGAGAATCGCGCCATCGAACGATGTCAGCTCGATCGGCCGGAGCCACATGTCGAAGTTCTGTGGCGAAACTCGAGAGCGCAGCCTCCCGACGGCTTCGTCCCAGAGCAAGGGTACTGTCATTCGCCCTAAAATCCTGTAATGTCTTGTGGTTGGAGGGGTTGACACACAGACAACAGACAACCAATCCAGAAGTTATCCACAAGGACTTCTGGTGCTCGCCCGCGGTCACGCTCCACGGCTTGTCCACAGGCGAGGAAACCCGGCGTTGGTATCAGACCGCGAATTCGCAGCGCAAGCGCAAAACGCGTGAAGAACCACTCCGGACGTCGACGGAAATCGGCCCACAAATGAAGCTCGGGAACCCATCAAACTTCGCGATCGGAGGCGAGCGTCGGCTTGACTTCACTCGCCGGCACGCGTATCGATCCCGCTCCCCGCAGGGTGGAGTTTGAACCGTGAAGCGTACCTACCAGCCACACAATAAGAGTCGCAAGCGCACCCACGGGTTTCGCGCTCGTAAGAAGACCCGCGGCGGACGTGAAGTCCTCCGCCGCCGCCGCGCCAAGGGCCGCAAGCGCATCTCGGTCACGATCGCGAAGAAGTAGGCCGGCGCCATGCCGCGTCGCGCGTTGGGCATCGCCAAGCAGATGCGGCTGCGGCAGCGCGTCGATTATCTCGCAGTTCAGTCGACCGGCCAGAAGTTACATGGCCGGCACGTGTTGGCGATCGCGCAACGCCGCGACGAGTCGCGTCCGCGTGGTCGCCTCGGGCTGACCGTGACCAAGAAGGTCGGCAACGCCGTCACACGTAACCGAATCAAGCGGTTGCTACGTGAGTGGTTGCGGCTGCATGGCTGGGTGCCTACAGGCTGGGACATGGTCCTGGTTGCCAAGGACAGCGCAGCGCGGCAGGTTCATCTCGATGACTTCGGTGGAGATCTCCACCGGGTCCTCCGCCAGCTCTCATGATCCGGTCGGTCTATTCAGCGCTCGTCTGGCTCGTGCTCCTACCGGTGCACGTCTACCGGGTGGCGCTCTCGCCGCTCAAGCGCGCGCCGACCTGTCGATTCTTGCCGACGTGCTCCCAGTACGCGCTCGATGCGGTTCGCGAGCGCGGGATCGCCGTCGGGGTCGCCCTCGCGGGCTGGCGCATCTTGCGCTGTAACCCGCTGAGCCGCGGCGGCTTTGATCCCGTCCGCGCGCGGCGGCATCGCCACTGTCAGGAGCATTGATGCAAGACCAAGGTAAGCGACTGTTGCTCGCGGTGGCGCTCGCCCTCGGCGTGATCCTCGTGTGGAACCAGTTCGCCCACAAGGACGAGCCGCCGGCGTCGAAGACCGGCAGCGCCCAGACCGGCAGCGCCGCGGTCACCCCGGCCGGCCCCGCCGTCGGGATCTCGGGCAGCGCGGCGCCGGTCCCCGAGGCCGCCACCCCGCGCGGCCCCGAGCAGACGATCTCGCTGCCGTTCAAGAACGTCGTCGCCACGTTCTCGGACTACTGCGGCGGGCTCAAGGGTTGGAAGCTGACCGACCCGCGCTACGAGCGCGACTCGACCAAGGGCGAGATCCTCCCGGCCAACGACGCGTTCACCGTGTCCGACGGCAAGGGCGGCCACCTCCCGATCGAGGCCGACAAGAAGAAGAGCCTGCCCGACTGCGGCGCGTTCGACGTCAACTTCGCGTCGTCGACCTTCGTGATCCCCCGCCACGCGGTCTGGAAGGGCGAGAAGATCTCGGACACCGAGGTCCGCTACACCTACCGCGACGCCAACCTGACCGTCGAGAAGGCGTTCTCGATCATCCCGGACAAGTACCTGGTCCGCATGGTCGTGAAGTCGACGGTCAACGTCCCGGCCGGCACCGACGCCCGCCAGCAGCTGGCGATCAGCGCGTACGCCTACCAGGACCCCGAGGCGCTCAAGGATGGCTCGAGCCGGATCGCGCCTCGCGCGTGGTCGTCGGCGACGATGCGCGGCGGCGAGCTGGTCGAGACCGACGTCAAGGGCGTCCTCGAGGGTGCCCGCACCGAGCACGCCGTGACCTGGGCCGGCTTCGATCACCCGTTCCTCCTGTCGGCGTACGCGCCGGCGCTGCGCGAGAACGAGCTGGTCGAGAAGCACACCTCGGCGTCGCGCGGCGACAACGGCATGCCCAACGGCTTCATGCAGAGCTACCTGCTCTACCCGCAGGTCGTGATGCACCACGGCGACCAGCCGATCAACAAGGAGATCGTCGGTTATCTCGGCCCGAAGAACTTCGACGATCTGGCCGCCGCCGATCAGACCGCTGGGTTTCCGACCGGGTTCAACAAGGTCATCGACCTCGGCTGGTTCTGGTTCGTCGGCAAGCCGCTCCTGTGGCTGCTGCAGCACATCTACTTCGTCGTCGGGAACTGGGGCGTTGCGATCATCCTGCTGACCTTCGTGGTCAAGCTCGCGACCCTGTACTGGACGACCAAGTCGATGCGGTCGATGAAGTCGATGGCCGCGCTCGCGCCGCAGATGAAGGCGCTGCAGACCAAGTACGCCGACGACAAGCAGCGCCAGCAGGCCGAGACCATGGCGCTGTACAAGACCCACGGCGTCAACCCGGTCGCGGGCTGCCTGCCGATGGTGCTGCAGATGCCGATCTGGATCGCGCTGTATCGCATGCTCGGCTCGGCCGGCGAGCTGTACCAGCAGCCGTTCATCCACGGCTGGATCGACGACCTGACCGCGACCGACCCGTTCTACGTGCTGCCGGTGATGCTGGTGATCACGATGTTCCTGCAGGTCCGGCTGCAACCGCAGGCCGTGGACTCGCAGCAGCAGAAGTTCATGCAGTACGGTATGCCGCTGATGTTCGGCGCGTTCTCGTTCGTCGCGCCGGCCGGCCTCACGATCTACATGTTCACCAACACGATCCTGAGCGCCGTGCACTCGGTCTACATGAACAAGTTCGACAAGAAGAGCCTCGCGGCCGCCGCGCAGCTCCAGAAGAACAAGGAAGCCCTGGCCGCGACCGATGCCAAGGGCGGCGCGAAGAGCGCCAAGGCCGTGGCGCCCCGCGTGATCGACGCCAAGGCCACCGACGTGTCCGACGAGAGCGATGATGCCGATGACGTGGACGACGCGCCGAGCGCGACGTCCGGTGCGGCCCGCAATCGTCCCCGGCGCAAGAAGCGCAAGAAGTAGGTTATGGAGGCAGCTGTGACAGAAGCGACTGCAGACCGCGAAGACCTGGCCGAGAAGGCCAGCGAGTTCCTGCTCGGCGTCCTCGAGCGCATGGGGATCACCGCCGACATCGACATCAAGGACGACACCGACAAGACGGTGCTGGAGATCCAGACCAAGGACACCGAGCTGGTGATCGGCCGGCGCGGCGTCGTGATGGACGCCCTGCAGCATCTGGTCAACAAGGTCGTCTACCGCGACCGCACCGGCGACCGGACCAAGCCGCTGGTCGTCGACGCGGGTGGGTTCCGCGACAAGCAGATCGATCGCCTGCGGTCGATCGCGCAGAAGATGGCCGAGAAGGCGCTGCAGACCAAGCAGATCGTCGAGCTGCAGCCGATGACGCCGCACGACCGGCGGATCGTCCACATGGCGATCGCCGAGATCGAGGGGCTATCGAGCCGCAGCGAGGGCGAGGGCGAGGACCGCCACATTCTGATCGTTCCGGCCGGCGCGGAGTAAGCCGGGGTCGGCATGTCCGACACGATCGCCGCCATTGCGACGGCCGCGGGGATCGGCGGGGTCGGCATCGTCCGGCTGAGCGGTCCCCAGGCGATCGCGATCGCCGCGCAGGTGCTGGGCGTCGCGCCGTCGGCGCTGGATCGCAAGGTCCGGCTCGGCTGGGCGCGCGACCGCGCGGGCCAGCAGGTCGATCAGGTGCTGGCGTTCGCGATGCGCGCGCCGGCGTCGTTCACCGGCGAGGACGTCGCCGAGCTGCAGGGCCATGGCGGGCCGCACAACCTGGCGCGCCTGCTCGACGCCGTGCTCGAGCGCGGCGCGCGGGTGGCCGAGCCGGGCGAGTTCACGCGGCGCGCGGTCGCCGGCGGCAAGCTGGATCTGATCCGGGCCGAGGCGTTGCTCGAGGTGATCCACGCCGGCAGCGAGCGCGCGTGGCGGCTGGCGCAGGCGAACCTGGTCGGCGAGCTCGGGGCGCGGGTGGCCGGGCTCGAGCAGCGGGCGCTGCAGCTCCTGGCCGAGCTCGAGGGCTGGATCGACTTCCCCGACGAGGAGCTGGAGGTCGCCAGCGCCGCGGCGATCGACGCCGAGCTCGGGAGCCTGGCCGCGGCGGTGAGCACCCTGGCGGATGGCTTTCGCCATGGCCGGGCGGTCAGCCAGGGGATCAGCGTCGCGCTGGTCGGCTCGGTCAACGCCGGCAAGTCGTCGCTGCTGAACGCGCTGGTCGGCCGCGAGCGGGCGATCGTCGCGGCGGCGCCGGGGACCACGCGCGACTGGCTCGAGGTCGACGATGTCTGGCATGGCGTGGCGGTCACCGTGATCGACACCGCCGGGACCCGGTCGGCCGACGCGCCGACCCAGGATCCGATCGAGCTGCGTGGCATCGAGCTAGGCGAGCAGCGCGTGGCGTCGGCGGACGTCGTGGTCGTGGTCGACGAGGCGCCAGGGGCCGCCGCGGCCGAGCGTTATCCCGGCCGGGCGATCCTGGTGCGCAGCAAGGCCGATCTCGGCGGCGCGCCGGGCGTCGGGCTGGCGACCTCGGCGACGACCGGCCTGGGCCTGGCCGAGCTCCGGCGCGAGGTCCTGCGCATCGCCGGGGTCGCCGACCGCGAGGGCAGCGAGCAAGCCGTCGTGACCACGGCGCGCCAGCAGGCGTTTGCCGCGGCTGCACGTGATTCACTGAGCGCGGCGCTGGTCGCGCGCCGAGCGTCGGCGCCGCCGGAGATCGTCGCGATCGAGCTGCGCGAGGCCGTGCGCTCGCTGGCGGAGCTGCGCGGGGTCGAGGTCGGCGAGCGCGTGCTCGACGAGGTGTTCGCCCGGTTCTGCATCGGCAAGTAGTCGCTATAGTCCCCGCCGTGAGCCTGGAGGAAGACGTACAGGCCGAGCTCCGCGCGCTCGACGCCGCGCACCGCC
>DASWOO010000018.1:0-4570 GCA_036404335.1 Kofleriaceae bacterium | reverse complement strand
GCGTGGTCGCGGGCGACCAGGACGCGCAGCGCGTGTCGAGCATGCTCGACACCCCGCAGATCTCTCGCGCGACCACGATGGTCGGTTCGAACCTGGCGATGCTGTTCGCCGTGCTGCTGGTCGGCGTCGAGCTGGTCGGCTCCGGCACCAGCGCGCTGTGGGCGCCGCTGATCGTCGCGCCGCCGCTGCTCGTGCTCGGCCACCTGGTGCCCAAGGCGGTCGCGCAGGCCCACGCCGACGCGCTGGTCGACAGCATGGCCGCGCCGGTCCGGCTCGCGTCGTGGCTGCTGCGGCCGATCGTGCTGGTGGTCAGCGCGTTCGCCGGCCTGCTGACCCGGCTGGCGCGCACCGACGGCAAGCGCGCGTTCGTCACCCGCGACGAGCTGGCCCGGCTGATCGAGTCGGCGCCCGAGACCGACAAGCCGGAGATCTCCGCCGACGAGCGCGAGATGATCGCCAACGTGCTCGAGCTGTCCGAGTACAAGGTCGGCGAGCTGATGGTGCCGCTGTCCGAGGTCACCGCGCTGCCCGAGGACGCCGCGGTCGCCGAGGCCGCGCTCGAGGTCTCGGACAAGCAGCACTCGCGGATGCCGATCTACCGGTCGCGGGTCGACGACATCGTCGGCATCGTCCACGTGTTCGACCTGCTGCAGGCCGCGTCGCGCGGCAAGCAGATCACCACGACGGTCGCCGCGCTGGCGCACCCGGCGACCTACGTGCCGCAGACCATGAAGGCGAGCGACCTGCTGGTCCAGCTGCAGACCGAGCAGCAGCACCTGGCGATCGTCGTCGACGAGTACGGCGGCGCCGTCGGGATCTGCACGATCGAGGATCTGCTCGAGATCATCGTCGGCGACATCGACGACGAGTACGACCACGAGCCGGCGGCGATCCGGGTCGAGCGCCCCGGCGTGTGGCGGACCTCGGCGCGGACCAGCGTCGCCAGGGTCAACACCGAGCTCGACGTCGGCCTGCCCGAGAGCGAGGACTACGAGACCATCGCGGGCTTCCTGATCGAGAAGCTGCGCCACATCCCCGGCAAGGGCGAGTCGCTGACCCTGCCGAACGTGATCCTCGAGGTCGTCGAGGCCAGCGACCGGGCGATCGAGAGCGTGCGGATCATCAAGCGGAAGAAGTAGGTGGGCGGGGCGCTCGCGCAGCGTGCCTGGCGTCGGGCCGGTCTGGACGTCTGGATGTTTAGACGGTTGGAGGTCCGGTGCTCTGGACGTCTGGAGGTCCGGTGCTCTGGACGTCTGGACATCTGGACATGCCCTGCCTGTGACGGACGGTGATGGTGGGACGTGACCGCTGACGCCGGAGACGTGACGTACTTCGAGCCGCCGGTCGGCGCGCTCCCGGTGGTGATGGCGAGCCCGTTCGCGCCCGGCGAGCCGCACCCGCTCGCGCGCCGCGCGGCGGACGCCCTGATCCGCTGGATCCGCGACCAGCCGGCGCTCGATGCCCGGCTGCAGGCGCCGGGCGGCGGCAAGATGTTCGGCGTGCTCGTCGTCGCCGCGCCCGACGGCCGCGTCGGCTTCCTGCGCGGCTTCTCGGGCATGCTCGACGGCCAGTGGCGCGTGGCCGGCTTCGCGCCGCCGCTGTACGACGAGGCCGCGCGCGACGCGATCTGGCCGGCGGGCCAGCGCCAGCTGCGCGACCTCGAGCTCGGCCTGCGCGCCCACGACGCCTCGCCGGCCCACCTGGCGCTGCGCCACGAGCACGCCGCGATGGTCGCGCGCCACGCCGCGGCGCTCGCCGAGCTCCAGGCGCGCCATCGCGCCGCCCGCGCCACGCGTCACGCCGCCCGCGCCGCGCTCGGAGCCGACGCGGCGGTGCAGCCCGGCGCCGATCCGGCCGCGCTCGGAGCGGCGGCGCAGCCCGGCGCCGATCTGGCCGCGCTCGGGGCCGACGCGGCGGCGCAGCCCGGCGCCGATCCGGCCGCGCTCGGGGCGGCGGCGCGCCACGCGCTCGACCAGGCGAGCCGCGCCGACGCCGCCGAGCGCCGCGCGCTCGATGCCGCGCACGCCGCCGAGCGCGCCCGGCTCGACCCGTTGCTCGCCGCGCTCGACGCCGAGCGCGCCGGCCTCGAGCACCAGCGCGGCGACGAATCGCGCGCGCTGATGAAGCAGGTGCACGACAGCTACCGCATCACCAGCGCGCGCGGCGAGCGCCGCGATCTGCGCGCGCTGTTCGCGCCCGGCGAGCCGCCCGGCGGCGCCGGCGACTGCGCCGCGCCCAAGCTGCTCGGCCACGCCTATCGCCTCGGCCTGCGCCCCGTCGCGCTCGCCGAGCTGTGGTGGGGCGCGCCCCCGGCGACCGGCGGCCGCCACACCGGCCAGTTCTACCCAGCGTGCCGCGGCAAGTGCGGCCCGATCCTGCCGTTCATGCTCGAGGGCCTCGCCCACGCCGAGGCGCCGATCTTCGGCGCCGACGCCGCGGTCGGCGAGCCCCGCACCGTCTTCGAGGATGCGTGGCTGCTCGTCGTCGACAAGCCGCACGGCCTGCTCTCGGTGCCCGGCCGCAGCGGTGCGCTCGCCGACTCGGTCCTGACCCGCCTGCGCGCCCGGCTCCCCGCCGCCAGCGTCGTCCACCGCCTCGACCTCGACACGTCTGGCCTGCTGATCCTCGCCAAGGACCTCGCCACCCACGCCGCCCTCCAGCGCGCGTTCTCCGAGCGCGCGGTCACCAAGCGCTACGTCGCCTGGCTCGCCGGCACCCCGGCGGCCGAGCGCGGCACCGTCTCGCTGCCGCTCCGCGTCGACCTCGACGATCGCCCGCGCCAGATCGTCGATCCCGTCCACGGCAAGCCCGCCATCACCGACTGGCACGTCCTGGCGCGCGCGTCCGGCCGCACCCGCGTCGCGCTGTTCCCGCGCACCGGCCGCACCCACCAGCTCCGCGTCCACGCCGCGCACCCCGCCGGCCTCGGCGCCCCGATCGCCGGCGACCGGCTCTACGGCACCGCTGCACCCGAGCCCCGCCTGCTGCTCCACGCCGAGGCCCTCGCGTTCACCCACCCGCACACCGGCCACCCCGTCGAGCTCATCGCCCCGGCGCCGTTTTGACGCCCGATCGAGCCAGTCCCGACACCTCCTCCGCGCCCCGCGCCGGCGCGCCCGGCTCACAAGCGAAACGAGCTGGCGGTCACGTCAAAGACAAACACCCCGCCGCTGTCATCCGTCGCGACGAAGTGCGTGCTGTCCGCAGAAAAGCTTCCCGGCTGCGATGCCGCGGCCCCGACCGAGCGATAGAGCCAGTGCCCGTCCGACCGACGGTAGAACCATACGTCACCATTATCGCATTGCGTGACCAGCCACTTGCCGTCCGCCGAGTGGGTCACGTAGTGCGCACCGACGACTCTGATGCGCAATGGAGCCGTCTGCGGATACGCTTCGGACCGGCTGCGGATGATTAGCTGATTCTTGATCGTCACCGCGACCTCCGCATTGTCAGGCGACATCGAGATCCAGCGGATGGCTTCGCCCGCCTCGATCACGGTAAACGACCATCCGGTCAGCGTGCTGCGGAGTCGGACGTTGCCATCGGTGAAGCCCTCCGCGAACCAGGCGCCATCGAGCGAGCAGATCATCGCGTGCCGAAACGTCGATTGTTCGCCGATCGGGCGCACCTGCTGGCCGTTCCAGATCCAGTCCTGGGTGTTGGTCAAGACGCCCACCTGGCTGGTGCCGATGCAGTCCCGTAGGCCCACCAGCACGAGCCGGGCAACGCGCTGGTGGGTGTCATTCTCAAGGGACCATCGCGTGACCTGACTGTCGCTGGGTGCGACGATGATCGATCTCCCATCCGGCGAGAAGGCGACGCCGTAGATCGGTCGCTGGCCTGTGTGGATGATCTTCAGCTTCGGACCGTTTTCAAAGCTCCACACCTCGATATCTTCGTCCTCACCGAAGATCGCGAAGCGGGACTGTCTCGGGTCTCTTGCGACCCTGAAGTGCTGTGATCTGTGCTCGGGCAACGCCTGGATGTCGCCGCCTTGCTGCCACGTGAAAAGCTGATCATCGCTAACGACGAGCAGTGGCCCGGAATTGGGCCGGCCGCTGGCCCGACGGCACCCGTTCTATGCCATGTGCCACGGGCGCCTCACTCGACGTCCGCGTACGCGTGGCGACTTCGTCATGCCGACCGAGCTCGCCGTCGTCATCGGTCACGGTGGGGGCTCTCGCAAGGAGCTCGCGGTCATGTCGAACAGCTGCACCTTGCCGGTGACGTCGGCTGTCGCAAACATCGTGCTGTCTGGCGAGAACTCCCCACTCACGATCCGCGCCGTGCCAACGGACCGATAGATCCACCTGCCATCATGTCGTCGGTAGAACCAGATGTCGCCATTTTCGCAAGTCACGGCGAGCCATGCCAGGTCTGATGAATACGTGACCTGCGCGGCGTCGACGACCCGGGTCGGTTGGTCGGATAATGGGATGCGCTCTGTCCGCGAGCTGGCCGTACGGGCGTCGCCGTGCGGAAGTGGCCGGACGATCAGCTGATTCTCCGAGACGATCGCAAGCTCGCTGCCGTCCGGCGAAAATGCCAGCGCGCGAGCGACCGAACCGGC
>DASWOO010000017.1:0-7504 GCA_036404335.1 Kofleriaceae bacterium | reverse complement strand
TCGCGATCACCGAGCGCGCCGGCAGCAGGTCATCGGCGACCTGGGCGACCGGCGGCACGCGCTCGCCGTGGAGGTGGGGCAGGTAGTAGCCCGGCCGGCCGGCGAGCGCGGCCCACACCGCCTCGCGGCGGAACCCGCAGTCGCGCGCGACCTGGACGAGCTCGACGATCAGCTCCTCGCCCTCACCGAGGATCACCACGTCGAAGAACGGCGCGAGCGGCGCGGGGTTCGAGAACGTCAGCGGCCCGCCGGCGATCACCAGCGGGTGGCGGGCGTCGCGGTCGCCGACCAGCACCGGGATGTTGGCGCGGTCGAGCGTGGCGATCACGCCGGCGATCTCGAGCTCGTAGGCCACCGAGTACGCCAGCATCGGATAGCTGCCGACCGGACGCGCCTCCTCGAGCGTGACGAACAGCCCGGTGGGCGCGCCGTCCTCGGGCAGCATCGCGCGGTCCGCGGCGACGCCCGGCAGCTGGTGCAAGGTCCGGTAGATCTGCTGATAACCCAGCGACGACATCGCCGCCCGGTACGGGCTGGGATAGACCAGCGCGATCCGGGTCTCGGCTTCCTTGTATAGCGTACCGCGCTCGGCGGCGAGCAGGGCGCGGCGATCTAGGACGGTGGCGGCCAACGGTCCACGGGTAGCACGCTGGGCTACAGGTTGCACGGCGCAAAGTGGATCGACCGCCGCGGCGTCACACCCGGATCGCAGCTGTGCTAGCACCAAGCTCATGGCGCACCTCCGCTACACCGTCCGGCTCGACGCGCCGGGCCGTCACGTCGTCGACGTCGAGCTGCGGTTCGCGGTCGACGCAGCCACGGTCGAGCTGACGATGCCGGCGTGGTGCCCGGGTAGCTACCTGATCCGCGACTATGCGCGGTTCGTGCGCGACTTGGTCGTCGTCGACGACAGCGGCGCGGCCCGGGCGGCGACCAAGCGCGACAAGTCGACGTGGACCGTCGACGCCCGCGGCGCCGGCGCGCTGCACGTGCGCTACGCGGTGTACGGCCACGACCTCACGGTGCGCACCAACCACATCGATGCCGATCACGCATTCCTGCACGGCCCGGCGACGTTCCTGTACCCGGTCCACCTGCGCCACGCGCCGGTCGAGCTGACCGTGGACGCGCCCGACGGCTGGGCGCCGGTCACCGCGATGGCGTTCGAGCCGGCCGCCGTGCTCGGCGCCGGCAGCATCGACGAGCTGTACGATCACCCGATCCACTTGGCGCCGGCGCGCGCGGTGCGGACCTACCGCGTCCCGGCGAGCGTGCCGGTCAAGCTCGCGATCTGGGGCGAGCGCGGCCCCGGCGGTTCGTTCGACGAGCCCCGGCTGGTGGCGGATCTCGCCGCGATCGTCGACGATCACATCGCGCGCATGGGCAGCGCGCCGTTCGCGCACTACACGTTCCTCCTGATGCTGGCGCCGGACGCGTACGGCGGGCTCGAGCACCGGGCGTCGAGCGTGAACCTCTACCACCCGCACTTCGCCAGCTCGCGCAAGCACTACGAGGGGTTGCTCGAGCTCCTGTCCCACGAGCTGTTCCACGCGTGGAATGGCAAGCGGATCGCGCCCGGCCCGCTGTGGGACTTCGACTATTCGCGCGAGGCCTACACGCCGTGCTTGTGGGTGATGGAGGGCCTGACCAGCCACTACGACCGGTTCGCGCTGCGGACCAGCGGCCGGATCACCGCGCGCAGCCTGCTCGAAAAGGTGCTCGACGACTGGGCGCGGCTCCAGGCCACGCCCGGCCGCAAGCGCCAGAGCCTCGAGGCGTCGTCGTTCGACGCCTGGATCAAGCTGTACAAACCCGACGAGTCGAACCTCAACACGACGGTCAGCTACTACCTCAAGGGCGGGCTGGCGATGTTCGCGCTGGACCTGAGCATCCGCCGGCGCAGCGATGGTCAGCGCAGCCTCGACGACGTGCTGCGCCTGCTCTGGACCCGGCACGGCGCGGTCGGCGTGCCGCACCCGGCCGAGCTCCAGCCGCTGTTCGAGGAGGCGGCGGGCTGCGCGCTCGGCGAGGTCTTCGACGGCCAGATCCGCGGCACCGACGACCCCGACCTGGCCAGCGAGCTGCGCCACGTCGGGCTCGAGCTGCGGGCCAGCACCGATCCGGCGCAGGTCGCCGACGGCGCCACGGCGGTGTGGATCGGCGCGACGCTGGGCAGCGGGATCAAGGTCACCGGCGTGCTCGACGACTCGCCGGCGGCCGCGGCCGGGCTGTCGCCGGGCGACGAGATCATCGCGATCGACGGCTTCCGGGTGACCGGCGAGGGCGAGCTGCGCAACCTGGCCGGGGCGCAGCAGCCGGGCGCGGTGGTCGAGCTTGCGGTGTTTCGTCGCGGCCGGCTGACCCGCGTCGCGGTCACGCTCGGCGCCGCGCCGCCGACCCGCTACGAGATCGCCGGAATCGCTGACCCCGGGCCGGCCGCGGGGCGCTTCCAGGCGTGGATCGGCGAGGCCCACCCGGGCGGCGGCGCGCTGGCGACGATCACGACGACGGCGCGCTGGGTGTGAGCCTGCTATGCTCCGCGGCCATGCGGCTCCCTATCGTCGTCGCAGTCCTGGGCCTCTCGATCGGCGCGGGCTGCAGCAGAAAGAACCAGGACGGCTTGCCGCCGGCGAACGAGTGGCAAGCCTCGCCGGGCGGCAGCGCGGGCAGTGACGGCGAGGTCGCGCACTTCACCCCGCCGCGCGGCATGACCCCGCAGGCCAACAATCCCCACGCCGGCATGGACATGGGAGGCGCCGGCGGCGAGGGCGCCGGGGGCGAGGGCGACAACCCGCACGCCGGCATGGACACCGCCAGCCCGACCAACCCGCACACCGCGGGCGGCGGTGTCGACGTCACCAAGATGGGGCTCGCCGCGCCCGATCCGGATCGCAAGCTCGACCCCAGCCACCGGCTGACCGGCATGATCGTTGTCGACGCCAAGGCCAAGGCCAAGGTCAAGCCGGGCACGGCGGTGTTCGTGATCGTCAAGCGGGCGGGGGCCGACGGCGCGCCCTCCGGGCCGCCGCTCGCGGTCGACAAGCTGACCTGGATGACCGCCGGCGTGCCGTTCGAGCTGACCGACGCGCAGGCGATGGTCGCCGGCACCGAGCTGACCGGCGACGTGGTCATCACCGCGCGCTACGACCAGGACAGCGATGCGCTGTCCAAGGAGCCGGGCGACGTGACCGGTCAGCTGCGCGTGAAGATCCCGGCGGACAACGTCAAGCTGACGCTCGACACGATCCTGCCGTAGAACCGGCCCCTAGAACCGACCAAAGACCGCGACGCCGTTGGTCGTCGGGGTCAGGTGCACCGTGCGCTCGTCCTTGTCGGGCTTGGCCGGCTTGTCGGCCGCCGGGGCCTCGCCCGCCGTGTCCGACCGCAGGTAGAGATAGATGCCGACGCCGACCAGCACGCCGCCGCCGACCAGCCCGGCGATCTGCATGTACTCGTCGTTCTGGCCGCGCTTCTCCTCGGCCGAGATCCCGTTGGGCCACGGCGTACCCTTGGGATGGTTGGTGATCTCGTCGCTGATCTTCTTGGCCTCGACGCCGCCGTAGATGCCGATCGCCAGGCCGACCACGCCGGCGGCGCCGACCGCGATGCCGGCGTAGCGCATGGTCGTGTCGACCTGTGCGTGCGGCGCCTCGGCGACCTCGCCGGCGCCCGGGTCCGGCTTGGGCCCGTGCTTGACCGGCTTGTCGCCAGGGTCATCGACCGGCGCCCGGCGCTTGGGCGGCGCGCACAGCTCGCTGTCGTCGTCGACCTTGTTGCCCAGCATGGTCTGGAGCTGGCGCGCCTGGGTCGTCGCGTACGGCACGTTGGTGCCGTCGGGGTCCTTCTCGAGGTACATGCAGAAGTAGCGCAGCGCCTCCTTCTGCTTGCCCTGCTGCTGGAACTCCGAGCCGATGTTCGACAGCAGGATCGAGTTCGGGACGATCGTGTACGCCTGCAGGTAGATGTCGATCGCGGCGCTGTGATCACCGGCCTGGCTGCGGGCGATCGCCTTCTTCACCAGATCGCTGGCGACCTGCTTGTCCTTGTCGGACACCTCTCGATCGCGCGGCCCCGCGTACGCCGGGCCGGCCAGGACGCACGACGCCACGAATAGCGCGGTGGTGCTTCGCGACCGACCAGTCATCATCGCCCCGTATCATGCCAGATGTCGGTCACCGGGCGTCGCGCAAGTGCGAGAACAAGGGTGTGAGCTTGGCCACGACCTCGTCGTGAACCGCCCCGTTCGACGCCAGCAAGCCGCGCGGGTGGGGCAGCTCGGTGTAGTCGATCTCGCCGCCGAACAGGTCGCTGAGCCGGCCGCCGGCGGGCACGAGGATCGCCTCGGGCGCGCAGGTGTCCCACGCCTTGGTCTTGGTCGCCGGGCTCACGTAGAGATCGCGCGCGCCCGCCGCGATCACGCACAGCTTGACGCCGACCGAGCCGATGTTGACCTCGTCGGAGATCCCGAGCTGCTGCTTGACCCGATCGATGTCGTGGCTGCGGTGCGACTTCGACGCGACCAGCCGGGCGTCGGCCGCGACCGCGACCGCCGACACCCGCAGCGGCACGGTCTCGCCCTGGTAGACCGCAAACGCGCCGGCCGGGGTGCCGTAGAACAGCCGGTCGATCGCCGGCTGATAGACCACGCCGACCGCCGGCCGGCCGTCGACGACCAGGCCGATCATCACCGAGTAGCCGTCCTCGCCGCGGATGAAGTCCTTGGTGCCGTCGATCGGGTCGACCAGCCAGAACCTCGGCGCGCCGAGCGCCCCCGGCGCCGGCAGCAGCTCCTCGGAGATGATGTGATCGCCGGGGAACGCCTGGGCCAGGCCGGCGACGATCAGCGCCGACGCGTGGTGATCGGCGACGGTGACCGGCTCGTCGCCCGGCTTCATCTCGACCTTGAGCTCGCCGCGCTGCATGGCCGCGACCTCGGCGCCGGCCCGGCGGGCGAGGTCGATCGCGGTCGCTAGCTCTTGTTCGTACATGGTCAATTACTACCTCCGGACGGCCACAGCAGCTGCCGGGCGTCGTCGACCGACGCCACGCTGCGCCCCGAAAGCTTGACCAGCTCGGCCGCGGCGGCGACCAGCGCGCCATTGGACGTCGCCATCTCGCCGCCGGGCAGGTAGAAGTTGTCTTCGAGGCCGACCCGGACGTCGCCGCCGAGCGACAGCGCCGCCATCGCCAGCGGCCACTGCTCGCGGCTGATGCCGATCACCTTCCAGCGCGACCCGGCCGGGACCTGCTCGGCCTGGAACGCCAGGTGGCGCGCCGAGGCCGGGATGCCGCCCAGCACGCCCATAATGAACGAGAAGTGGTACGGCGGCTCGAGCAGGCCGAGGTCGACCAGCACGCGATGCGAGTGGGTGTGGCCGGTGTCGAAGCACTCCATCTCGGGCTTGATGTGGTGCGCCTTCATCTCGCGGGCGAACGCGACGATGTCGTCGAACGGATTGGCGAACACGAAGTTGAACGCGAACTGCTGCTTGGCCGCGCTCCACTTCGCGTAGTTCATCGAGCCCATGTTGAGCGCGGCGATGTGCGGCGCGAGCGCGAGGTGGCCGAGCCGCTCGGACATCGGCCCGGCGCCGCCGGTCGACCAGTTGATCAGGATCGGGCAGCGCGCCCGGATCTCCGCCATGATCTGCGCGAACCTGTCCTTGGCCCAGGTCGGCGAGCCGTCGTCGTTGCGCGCGTGGACGTGGACGACCGCGGCGCCGGCGTCGTAGGCCCGCTTGGCCTCCTCGGCGATCTCGACCGGCGTGTACGGGATCGCCGGGCAGTGCTTCTTGCTCGTCACCGCGCCGGTCAGGGCGCAGGACAGGATGACTTTGTCGGCGTCGGCCACGGCGCGACAGTTGCGGGAATGCGCGCACAGGTCAAGGCCTGGCGTCCGGGGTTGCCGGCGCGTGTCCGGCGCGCGGACAACCCGGACAGGCGCCGCCGTGATTTCGGGGCGTTGGCCCGGCGCACGCCATGCTCGTCGCCGCGGCCATGCACCCGAACCCTTCGGCCGGTTTCTCCGATCTCGAGCGATGCGCGGCGTTCGTCGCCGCGCGCACGACCCTGACGTCGGTCCAGCGCGCCGCGCGCGGCTGGCCGAGCGCGCTCGCCGACCCGGCGCGCCGGGCCGCCGCGTCGGTCGTCGACGTCACCGCCGAGGCCGCGGCCCAGCGCCACGCGTCGCGCGAGCAGCGCCGCTCGCTGCGCGAGGCCCTGCGCGGCGCGATCCACGTCGTCGACACGATCGATCGCGCCCGGGGCCTGGGCTACGACGACGCCGAGCTCGACGACCTGCAGCGCGTCGCCGGCCGCTCGGTCGCGCTGCTCGGCATGTTCCTGCACGCCAACACGTCGGCGTTTCCCTGATGCGAGCTAGGCGAACGCGAAGCTCGGCACGTCGCGCAGGTCGTCGATCATCCGCGCGCGCGGGTGGCTGGTCACGTAGGCGCGCTCGTAGGCCGGCGTGTGGCTCGACGCGACCAGGCCGACCCGGGCGCCGAGCGCCAGCGGCAGCGCCAGGTCGAGCTCGAAGATGTCGCCGACGACGACCAGGTCGGCCCAGTCGGCGCCGGCGGCGTCGAGGATGCCGCGCAGGATGTCGTGGTAGTTGCGGCGGCGCAGCAGCACGGGCCGATCGAGGCCGGGCAGGGTGATCGACTCGGGCGCACCGGTCCAGCTGTCGTCGATGTCGAACTTGCGGGCCATGCCGCGCACCCGCGAGGTCAGCCACGCCACACCCGGGGCCTCGCGGTCGAGCGCGGTGACCTTGCCGGCGACGGCGTGCGTGTCGGAGTTGGTGACGATCCACGACTGGGTGCCGGCCAGCGCGGCCAGCGTCTCGGCGGCGCCGGCGCGGAACACCGGGTGCCCCAGCGTCTTGGCGTAGTTGTAGCGATACAGCACGTTGCCGAGCAGCCGGCCGCGATCGATCGGGCTCGGCATCGCGTCGAACCGATCGAGGATGCGGTGCGCGATCGGCACCATGCGCAGGTAGGGATCGACGGTCGCCGGCGCCACCGCGCGCCCCATCCACAGGAACGGGTGCTGCTCCGGCGCGCGCATCAGCTCGGCCTCGACCTGCTCGGCGATGCCGCGGACCTCGGGGTCGTTGACCGGGCGGCCGACCAGCGCGCACAGGTCTTCGAGATAGCCGTCGCGGAACGGGCGGCCCTCGGCTTCGGCGTCGGTCATCGTGCCGTCGAAGTCGAGGACAAGGATGGGCGTGCCGGGCATCAGGCGGCCATCTTACAGCGGCGTCACGCCACCGGTAGCTTGACGGTGAAGATCGAGCCGATGCCGGGCTTGCTGTCGACGTCGATCGTGCCGCCGTGCATCTCGACCAGCCGCCGGGTCAGCGCCAGGCCCAGGCCCGTCCCGGTCGGCCGGTCGCGCGCCGAGGTCAGCTGCTCGAACCGACCGTACAGCCGGGGCAGGTCGGCCGGCGCGATGCCGATCCCGGTGTCGATCACCGCGATCGCGACCCGGTCGCCGTCGCGCC
>DASWOO010000016.1:0-15165 GCA_036404335.1 Kofleriaceae bacterium | reverse complement strand
AGCCCGGTGTCCTCCTTGCCGACGAGGATCGTGTAGACCTTGACGCCCATCTGCCGGGCGACCTGCGCGGCCTCGTCGGGCTCGAACCGCAGCGCCGCGTTGGAGTCGCCGTCGGACAAGAGGATCACGACCCGGTCCTTGTGCTGCTTGGCCGCCGGGACCGCCGGGGCCGCCGCGTCCGGCGCCGCCGCGGGCTCGCCGTCCTCGCGCCGGTCGTCGCGCAGCTGCGACAGCGCCAGGCCCAGGCCGTCGCCGATCGCGGTGCCGAGCTCGGGGACGTCGCCGATCGCCAGGTCGGTCACGATCTGCTCGACGACCTTGGTGTCGAGGGTCAGCGGGCACTGCAGCATGGCCTGCTGGCCGAAGATCACCAGGCCGACGCGGTCGTGGGTCGAGCGGCGCAGGAACCGGCGGATCACGCGCTGCGCGGCGTCGAGCCGGTCGCGCGGCAGGTCGGTCTCCTCCATCGACTTGGACATGTCGACGACGATCATGATGTCGACGGTGTCGATCTGGTGACGGATCGTCCGGTAGGTCTCGGGCCGGCACAGCGCGACGGCGAGCGCGAGCAGCGCGACGACGCGGAGCGCGCCGGGCAGATCCGACAGCCACGCCAGCGGCCCGACCCGGCGGACGAGCTCGGTCTGCGAGAACGCCATGGCGGCGGCGCGCCGGCGGTGCAGGTGAAACGCGACCAGGCCGGCGAACAGCCCGGCGGCGATCAGCCAGATCGCGTGCGGCGAGTGCCAGGTGATCTTCTCGCGGCCGCGCGCGACGTCGAAGTCATGGCGCGCCCACAGCGCGAGCGCGCCGCCGAGCACCAGCACGATCAGCCACGGCAGGAGCGCGCGGGTCGCGCGCCACGACCACGGCCGCAGGTGGCGCCGGGTCACGCGGCCTCCCGCGCCGGCGTGGTCGCGACGATCAGCGAGCGCGCGTCGGCGAGCGCCTGGTGGGCCTCGGCGGCGGTGGCGCGCCCGCCGCCGTACTTGATCAGATCGGTCGGCGCGATCCACCGGCCGGCCAGCGCGCGGTGCTCGGCCGAGGCGCGCGCGGCCAGGTCGGCGAGCAGCTCGGCCGAGGTCCGATCGTGGACCGCGCAACGATAGCGCGCGCCGAGGTACGCGCGGACGATCGCCGACATCCGCGCGTAGCCGAGCTTGCGATCGGCGTCGCGGTCGAGCGTGCCGGCCTGCTCGATCGCGAGCAGCTGCTCGAGCGCGCGCTCGCTGGTCATGTCGATGCGGACCGGGCGCGCGATGTGGCGGCCGACCAGCCGGCGGCCGCGGCGGCGCCGGCGCCACGCGCGCAGCCACAGCGCGGTGCCGAGCACCCCGGCGGCGCCCGCGGCCGCGGCGGCCACCCAGATCCAGAACCAGTCGCGGATCCGCATCCCGGCGGGCGCGGCCAGGCCGCGGACGGTGCGCGGGTCGTCGACCATGTCGCCGAGCTCGCCGAAGATCTTGAGCGGTACGGCGTTGGTCTCGAGCTGGCCGACCCGGCCCGCGACGGTGAACGTCACGGCGATCGGCGCGATCTGCAGGTCGCCGACCTCCCAAGCCGTGACCTCGATCTGCCACTCGCGCGTGGTCCGGCCGTCGCCGTTGGGCCGATCCTCGGAGGTCTTGCGGCCGACCTCGAACGCGGGCCCGAGCGACAGCGGCTCGCGCAGGTTGACGATCACCCCGGGCGTGAACGTCGCGGTGACGTAGAGCGTGAGGCGGTCGCCGAGCCGGACGGCGGTGGGGTACGCGGCCGCGGCGACCTCCGGCAGCCGGACATCGTCGGGCAGCTGGAGCAGCTTGCCGCCCGAGCCCGAGCCCGAGCCGCTGCCAGGCCCCGAGACGCTGCCAGGCCCCGAGCCGCCGCCCGAGCCCGCGTCCACCGGCTGCGCCCGGCTCGCCGCCGCGCTCGCCGCGAGCATCACCGCGATGATCACCAGGCGCTTCATCCGTGCGCCATCCGCTTGGCCCGGGCCCGGAAGAACGCGATCAGCGCGTCGACGTAGGGCCGATCGGTGTGCACCTCGACGCAGTCCAGGTTGAGCCGGCGCAGCGACAGCGCCCGCCCGGCCGACGCCGCGCGCGCCCGCCGCGCGTAGTCGACCGCCGCCGCGCTGCTGGTGTCGATCTCGACCAGGTCGCCGGTCTCGAGGTCCTCGAGCACGAGCAAGCCGACCGACGGCAGCGCCTGCTCCAGCGGATCGCCGACGACGACCGGGACCAGCTCGTGGCGCCGCCTGGTGATCTGCATCGCGCGTTCCCAGCCTTCCGACAGGAAGTCTGACACCAGAAACACCACGGAGCGGCGCCGCGCGATCTTGGCCAGGAAATCGAGGCCGGCCGCGAGATCGGTCCCGCGCGAGGTCGGCCGGAACGCGAGGATCTCGCTGATCACGCGCAGCACGTGGCGCCGGCCCTTCTTGGGCGGCACGAACCGCTCGACCCGATCGGTGACGATCGTCAGCCCGACCCGATCGTTGTTCTTGATCGCCGAGAACGCGACGACCGCGGCGAGCTCGGCCGCCAGCTCGCGCTTGCTGACCCCGCGGCTGCCGAAGTAGCCCGACGCGCTCATGTCGATCAACAGGTTGACCGTGCGGTCGCGCTCCTCGACGAACTGCTTGACGTGCGGGGCGTTCATCCGCGCCGTGATGTTCCAGTCGATCGCGCGGACGTCGTCGCCGGCGTAGTACGGCCGGACGTCGGAGAACACCAGGCCGCGGCCCTTGAACACCGAGTGGTACTGGCCGGCGAGCTGCTCGTCGACCAGCCGGCGCGCGACGAGCTCGACCTTGCGCGCCTTCTTGAACAGCTCGGCGGTGGTCAGCGCCATCAGGGGACCGGCAGGTACTCGAAGATCCGGCGGATCACGTCCTCCGACGAGACCTCCTCGGCCTCGGCCTCGTAGGTCACGGCGACGCGGTGGCGCATGACGTCCATCGCGATCGCCTTGATGTCGTCTGGCGTGACGTAGGCGCGGTGGTGGAGGAACGCGTGGGCACGCGCGGCCTGCGCCAGGCACAGGGTCGCGCGCGGCGAGCCGCCGAACTCGATCAGCGGCGCGAGCTCGCCCAGGCCGTAGTCGCGCGGCCGGCGCGTGGCCTGGACCAGGTGGACGATGTAATCGCGGACGCGGTCGTCGATGTAGATCGACCCGACCACGCGGCGCGCGGCGCGCACGTGATCGATCGTCGCGACCTCGCTCGCGACCGGGGCCTCGAGCCCGGCCATCCGGTCGAGCATCTCGCGCTCGTCGGCCGCGGTCGGGTAGCTGACCTTGATCAGCAGCATGAAGCGATCGAGCTGGGCCTCGGGCAGCGGGAACGTGCCTTCCTGCTCGATCGGGTTCTGGGTGGCGAGCACGAGGAACGGATCGGGCAGGCGGTGCGTGGTGTCGCCGATCGTGACCTGGCGCTCCTGCATCGCCTCGAGCAGCGCCGACTGGACCTTGGCCGGCGCGCGGTTGACCTCGTCGGCGAGCACCAGGTTGGCGAACAGCGGCCCGCGCTTTTGCGTGAACTCGCCGGTGTGCATGTTGTAGATGATCGTGCCGGTGATGTCGGCGGGCAGCAGGTCCGGCGTGAACTGGATGCGCTGGAACGACGCGGTGATGGTCTGCGACAGGGTCTTGACCAGCAGGGTCTTGGCCAGGCCGGGCACGCCTTCGATCAGGCAGTGGCCGCCGGTCAGAAGGCCGATCAGCACGCGCTCGACCATGTCGCGCTGGCCGACCACGACCCGGCCGACCTGGGCGACCACGTCATCGACGAACGCGCTGGCGGCCGCGACCTGCTCGGCGATCGCGCCGATGTCGACCGGCTGCGCGGTCGGGGCGGCGAGCGGCCGGGCGAACGGCGAGCGGTCGGCCGGCTGCGGCGGCGGCGAATACGAGGTGGACACGCCCTGACGATGTCACGAATCGTGCCGCGGTGCCCGTGCCGCCCGCATCGCGCGGTATATCCTCGGTGGCCATGGCGGAACAGGCTCCCACGCTCGACCCGGTCGACTTCTCGACCCACGTCGTGTCGCTCGCATCGACGGCGCTCATCGCCCTGGGCCAGATGCCCACGCCCGAAGGCGAGAGCCACCCGGTGGACCTCGAGACCGCGCGCCACCTGATCGACGTGCTCGGCATGCTCGAGACCAAGACGCGCGGCAACCTCGACGAAGCCGAGCAGAAGCTCCTCGCCAGCCTGATCTACGACCTGCGCGTGGCGTACGTCGACGCGCAAAAAGCGAAGCACGGGTGATCCGGGCCACGGTGATCGCGGCGCTCGGCGTGCTGGCGAGCTGCCGCGAGCGCGAGGTCGAGCCCGCGGTGCGCGCCGAGCCGGCCGGACATGTGGCGGCGCCGGCGGCGACCCGGGTGCTGTACCCGAGCACCCCCGGCTCGTTCGTCGAGCTGGTCGACAAGGCCCGGGCCGGGGTCGTCGCGATCCGCGCCGCGGCGCCGGTCAAGTCGGGCCCGGCGGCGATGTTCCCCGGCGCGCCCGAGACCACGGCCGACGTCGCGCTCGGCACCGGCTTTCTGATCGAGGCCCACGGCGTCTACGTCCTGACCAACGACCACATCGCCGCCGCCTCGCCCCAGCTCCACGTCGTGCTCGCCGACCACCGCGAGCTGCCCGCCCGGCTGGTCGGCCGCGATCCCCGGCTCGACCTCGCCCTGCTCGCGATCGACGCCCACGGCCTCACCCCGCTGCCGCTCGGCAGCTCCGACGACCTGCAGGTCGGCGAGTGGCTGGTCGTGCTCGGCGACGCGTTCGGCGACGCGGTCTCGGCCTCGGCCGGCATCGTGTCGAGCACCGGCCGCGACACCGGCTCGCTCGTCTCCGGCCGCGCGACCGGCTTTCGCACGTTCCTCCAGACCGACGCGCGGATCCACCGCGGCAACTCCGGCGGCCCGGTGATCGACACCGCCGGCCAGGTCGTCGGCGTCGCGGTCGCCACCGGCGATCGAGTCGGCGAGCTGTCGTTCGCGATCCCGATCAACCGGGTCAAGGAGGTCGTCGACGCGCTGCGCGACCTGGGCCAGGTCTCGCGCAGCTGGCTCGGCGTGTTCGTCCAGCCGGTCGACGCCGACCACGCCGCCGCCGCCGGCCTCGACAAGCCCACCGGCGGCCTGGTCACCGAGATCAAGCCCGGCTCGCCGGCGGCTCGCGCCGGCCTGCGCGTCGGCGACATCATCGTCGCCTGGGGCGAGCGCCCCGTCGACCACCAGACCCTGCCCTGGCTCGTCGCCCAGACCCCGGCCGGCAAGCCGATCACCGTCACGCTCTGGCGCAACAAGGCGCAGACCCAGCTCGCCGTCGTGCCCGACCGGATGCCGGAGTAACGCGTCGGCGGCGGTAAATATTGCGGGGCGGGTCCAGCGTTGGCTGGGCATGGAGAACTCAGCAGCCGAGCGACACGCGTACCGGCTCGGCGTCTTGCTCACCGAGCTGGCGGCCATGCTCACCGCGTTCATGGTCGGGGGCGGCGGGCTGGTGCTGGACGTGATCGGGCTCGTCGTGCTGGCGCAGGGCGGGCTCGGGATCAGCCTGATGACCCGCTCGAACCGGCTGGTGCGCGGGATCGCCGGGTTCGCGGTCGGGGCCATCGGCGCGCTGGCGGCAGGGGCGAGCCTGGTCCACATCGCCGGGGCCGCGCGGACCGCGTCGGTGCTCGACCTCGGCAACGCGCTGGCGTCGACCGTGCTGTTCGCGTGGCTGTGCGCGATGGCCGTGCTCGGGCTGTCCGCGCCGCACAAGCAGACGGCGGCGCTCACCGCGCGGATCGGCGGCGGCTGCGCGGTGCTGATCGCCGCGAGCCATCTGTACCTGGCGCGGCTGGTCGGCTTCGGCCTGAGCGGCGGGCTGTTCGGCGGCGGACCGTTCGGCGGCGTGTCGATCAACCTGCGGCTCGAGGGCACGCAGGTCAGCGGCTTCCCGGGCTGGCAGCTGTGGCACCTGGCGATGGCTTGCGTCGGGCTGGCGATGCTGGCGGCGCCGCGCGCGGCGCTGCGCCAGGCGTGCTGGGCGCTGTTCGGGCTGTTCGCGATCCTGGCGCCGCTGACCCTGGTGTCGCTGCTCGGCGCCGGCTTCCACCTGGGCAGCGTGACGATGCTGGTGATCTGGAGCTGCCTGCTGTTCCCGCTGCAGGGGTCCTACTGGCTCGCCGACAACCTCCGCCGGGAGCACCCGAGCTCGATCGCTAGTTGAGCTCGCCGGCGTCGTGGTCGAGGAACTTGGCGTACACCGTCTTGCGGCCGACGCCGAAGTCGACGACGACCTTGCAGTCCTTGCCGCTGCCCGTGACCGCGACGATCCGGCCGGCGCCGAGCGAGGCGTGGCTGACCTGGGCGCCGACCACGAAGTTGCCGGCGCCGCTGCCCTCGACCCGGTACACCGGCTCGTCGTCGTACGGGCTGCGCTGATCGAGCTCGTCGCTGCCGATCGACCGGCGCATCGGCCGGGCGGATCGCGGCGACCGCGCCCGGCCGGCCCAGTTGCCGTCGACGATGCGCGGCGCGCTCGGGATCGCGACCTGGGGCCGCCGCGGCTGGGCCAGCGAGTCGGCCGGCAGATCGTCGAGGAACCGCGACGGCTGCTGCATGCGGATCTCGCCCCACACCCGGCGAGTCCGCGCGTGCGACAGCACCAGCCGCTCGCGCGCGCGGGTGATCGCGACGTACGCCAGCCGGCGCTCCTCCTCGAGCGCGGCGTCCTCGCTGGTGCCCTCGCGCTCGCGCATCGACGGGAACAGCCCGTCCTCCATGCCGGTCAGGAACACCACCGGCCACTCGAGGCCCTTGGCGATGTGGATCGTCATCAGCACGACCTGCTCGGCCGCGCTCTGATCGCCCGGCGACGACAGCGCGATGCGCTCGAGGAAGTCCTCGATCGACGGCGGGCGGTCGCCGCCCACCTCGCCCTCGGCCAGCGCCCCGCCCGCCGCGGCCTCGGCCGCCGCCTCCTCGGCCGAGATCCCGACCCGCGACGACGCCGGCTCGTCGTCGAAGTCCGACGCCGTGGTCACCAGCTCCGCCAGGTTGTCGAGCCGGTCGCGCGACTCGGTGCTCTCGTCGGCCTCGAGCTTGGCGCGCATCCCCGTGCGCTCGATGATCTGGATGATCGTCTCGGCGACCGACGCGCCCTGCGCGATCACATCGGCCAGCCCGTCGATCAGCTCCGCGAAGCCGTGCAGCTTCTTGCGCGGCCCCACGCCCAGGTCGCCGATCTCGCCGCGGCCGGCGAGCCGCACCGCCTGGTACATCGAGCAGCCCTCGGCCCGCGCCGCCGCCGCCAGCCGCTCGAGGGTCGTCGCGCCGATGCCGCGCGCCGGCACGTTGATCACGCGCTCGAGCGCCGAGTCCGCCGCCGGGTTGGCGAGCAGCCGCAGGTAGGCCACGACGTCCTTGACCTCCTTGCGCTCGAAGAACGACACCGCGCCGACGACCTTGGCGGGGACCCGCGCCGCCCGCAGGTGCTCCTCGAGCACGCGCGACTGGGCGTTGGTGCGATACAGGATCGCGATGTCGCGCGGCGACGCCGGGCCGTCGTCGATCAGCCGGCGGATCGCCTGGGCCACGAAGTACGCCTCGCCGCGCTCGTCGCCGGCCTGGTAGATCTCGATCGGCTCGCCCATGCCGCGATCGGTCCACAGCGCCTTGTCGTGGCGGTCGACGTTCTTGCGGATGATCGTGTTGGCCGCGTCGAGGATCGTCTGGGTCGACCGGTAGTTCTGCTCGAGCTTGATCACCCGCGCGTCGGCGAAGTCGCGATCGAAGTCGAGCAGGTTGCGCGGCTCGGCGCCGCGCCACGCATAGATCGACTGGTCGTCGTCGCCGACCACGGTCAGGTTGCGCGTGGCCTCGGCGAACCGCCAAACCAGCTGGTACTGGACCTTGTTGGTGTCCTGGAACTCGTCGACCAGGACGTGGCGGAACTTGACCTTCAGGATCCGCGCCGCGGCCTCGACCTTGAACAGCTCGATCACCTTAAGCAGCAGATCGTTGAAGTCGACCGCGTTCTCCTTGGCGAGCTGCGCCTGGTACATCGGGTAGACGCGCTGGATCACGTCGTCGAACGAGCCGGTCGGCGCCGCCGGATCGAGCCCGCGGTTCTTGGCGCGATCGATGCGCGACAGGATCGTGCGCGCCGAGACCTGCTCGTCGAACCCGGTCTCCTTGAGCAGCTTCTCGACCAGGCGGATCTGGTCGTTGTCGTCGAAGATCACGAAGCTGCGGGTCAGCCCGACGTGGCTGCCGAACCGGCGCAGGATCCGCGCGCACGTCGCGTGGAACGTGCCGATCCACATCGCGTTGGCGGCCTCGCCCATGATCTCGCGCAGCCGGTGGCGCATCTCGCCCGCGGCCTTGTTGGTGAACGTGACCGCGAGGATCTCCCAGGGCGCGACGCCGGACTCGACCAGCCGGGCGATGCGGTGGACCAGCACGCGGGTCTTGCCGGTGCCGGCGCCGGCGAGGACCATCAGCGGCCCGTCACCATGCTCGATCGCGGCGCGCTGTTCGGGGTTGAGCGGCGTGTCCACACCGCGTGCTTAGCACGATTGATCGATCGGCAATCGCCGGATCTAGTTGCCGGTGGTGAACGAGATCTGGACCGGCAGCGGCGCGCTCAGGCGATAGAGATCGGTGACCGAGGTCGGGATCACGATCGTGTAGCGCGTGTTCGGCGCGAGGCCGTCGGTCCACCGGATCCGGATCACCGAGGGGATCGGCAGCGTGGCGATGAACTTGGCGTACGGCGTCGCCGCGCCCTCGACGACGGTCAGGTTGGCCAGGCTGGCCGCGTCGATCGACGTCGGCGCCTGGATCAGCACGTCGTCGCTGCGCGACTGGCCGATCGCCAGCACCGGCGGGTTCGCGAAGAACGCCATCGGCACCACGCTGAAGCCGAACGCGCCGGTGTCGCCCGGCGTGCACCCGGCCGCGAGCACGCCGTCCGGTGGCGCGCACAGCGCGACGCCGTCGTCATCGGTGACGCCCGGCAGCGCGAGGCTGCAGGCCTGGCCGGTCGGCAGCGGCGCCTGGGTCACGAGCACGATCGCCGGGCCCAGCTGATCGAAGCTGCCGGTCAGGGTCAGCGGCCGATCCTGGCTGCCGGCCGGCGACCACACGCTGTGGCCGACGTCGATCGGCACGTCGAACGCGCCGCAGGTCAGCCGGGCGTGCGCGGCGATCAGCCGGGTCGCGTCGGCCGTGCCGTCCTTGTCGCGATCCTGCACGCCGACCGACTCGCATCTGGGCGTCCGGTGCTCGCTGCCGTCGGGGTTACTGCCGCTCGGGCAGCCGCCGGCGTTCTGGCAGATGCACAGCGAGCGCGGGCTCGAGCCCGGGCACTGCGCGGCGAGCTGGTCCTGGTCGGCGGCGCAGCGCAGCACGTCGTCGGGCACGACGCCGTCGGGCAGCGGCGCGAACACGTCGTCGTCGACGACGTAGCGGCACTCGAGCTCCTCGAGCGTGCGGCCGGCCAGCCGCTTGTTGACGATCACCCGCAGCGACGTGTCCGGGCTCGCCGCGGTCACCACGTGGACGTCGGCGGCCGCGGCGTCAGGGTGCGTGCCGAACCCGAACACCGATCGCGCCACGCCGTCGGGCCCCTGCGACTCGAGCTCGGTCAACCGGACCTGCTCGATCATCGGCGGCGGCCCGGCGTCCGACGAGCACGCCGCGGCGATCACCGAAACGCACAACGCCGCGGCTGGGACAGCCGCGGCATTGCGAAGTAACCCCCGGAACCGCGCCATCTACTGTGGCTTCAGATCTTCCTTGAGCTTCAGCGCGACCTTGACCTCGTCATGGTTCACGTCTGTCGCCAGGGCCCGGATCGAGTCCATCGTGGTCACGACCTGACCCCAGTTGCAGGTCTCCTCGAACTCGACGAACACGACGCGATCCTGCGCGTGCGCGACCGCCTGCTCCAACCTCGGACGCAGGGTGCGCAGCAGGTCCGCCGCCTGGATCGACTGCTCCTTGTCGTTGTCCGACAGGACCATGTCGCCGCTTGCCTTGACCTTGACGACCAGCATGATGCTGGAGTCGGAGGTCTCGGTGGCCTCGTCGAGCTTGCGCGGGATCTCGAGGGTCTCCATCTTCATCATGATCGGCATGACCACGAGGAAGATGATGAGGAGCACGAGCAGCACGTCGATCAGCGGGGTGACGTTGATGTCACTTTGAATCCCGCCCTTGTTGCTGCCTGTTGACATGCCCATGGCGCTATTTCTCCTCTCCGACCTTCGCGATCGCGAGATCGACTTGCTGCACGGCCATGGTCTTGTTCAGATACTCGAGCACCGGATAGACCTTGCTGTACTCGACCTTGTCCTCGGCCTTGAGATAGATGCGGCCGACGCCCTCGGGGTTCTTGGGCGCCTTCCACATGCCCTGGATCTGGTTGTCCATCTCCTTGAGCGAGGCGGTGTTGACCGGGCCGAGCTTGTTCTTCTCGATCCAGAGATCGCCGTCGACGTCGACGGTGACCACCGGCTGCATCTTGTCCTTCTCCTGCGAGAAGTTCGCCGCCCTGGGCAGGGAGACGTCGTGGCCGCGGCCCATGAGCAACGTCATGAGCATGAAGATGATGAGGAGCACCAGCATGACGTCGACGAGCGGCGTCACGTTGATGTCGTTACGGACCGTATCGACGTGCGGCTTCTTGCGATCCGACAGCCGCCATCGCCGGTGCGCTTGCCCGGCTCCGCTCGACATGGTTACGACCGACCCTCACGCAGCACGTAGTCGATGAACTCGCTCGACACGTCGTTCATGTCGATCGTGAACTGCTCGACTCGCGAGGTGAAGAAGTTGAACGACATCGCCGCGATGATCGCGACCGCGAGGCCGAGCGCGGTCGACACGAGCGCCTCGGAGATCTTCGGGCCGATCTCGTTGATGCTCACGCTGCCGCCCTTGAGCAGCTGGAAGGTGCCGAGGATGCCGACGACCGTGCCGAGCAGACCGATGAACGGCGTGGCCGACGCGACCGTGCCGAGGAACGGCAGGCCCTTGCGCAGGTTCGAGGTCTCGCGCTCCTTGACGCGCTCGAGCGCGCGGTTGACCGAGTCGACCAGGTCGAAGTCACCGACGTCGTCCGGACCCTCGGTCTTGAGCGCCTCGCGACCCTGGATCATCGCCGCCAGACCCGACTCCATCACCTTCGCGACCGGGCTCTTCTGCATCGACCGCGCGGTGGTGAGCGCCTCGTTGATCTTGTGCTGGCGGAGGTACTCGCCGAGCGCTTGCACGTAGCGGATGCTCTGGTCGCTGGCGGCGCGGAAGGTCAGAAGCCGCTCGGCGATGATGTAGAACATGAACACGCTCATGCCGATCATCAACACGGTGATGACCTTCACGATGATGGACATGTTGTTCCAGAGTTCTACGAGGTCGAGTCCCATGGCACGTTCCTGCTTGGAGGTTGGCTAGCGAGAAAGGGGTCGGTCGGGGTTACTTCTGCGAGTAGATGAACGTGACGGCAGTGCAGACCGGCGCCGCTTTGCCGTTCACCATGAACGGGTGGTAGCGCCACTCACCACGGATCGTGCTCACGATCTTCTGGTCGTACGACGGGAAACCGGTGCTCTTGAGCTGGTTGACCGCGACGATGTTGCCCTCGGTCGAGAGGCAGACCTTGTAGCTGCCGACCAGGCGATCCTTGCCCGAGCGGCTGATCTCGGTCTTGGTGACGTCGTCCGGGACGATCATCTTCTCGCCGGCGATCCGGTTGGCCTCGACGGCCTGCGGCGCCACGTTCTGCGGCGGGGCCGGCGGGGGCGGCGGCGGAGGAGGCGGCGGCGCGGCCACGGCGCCGGCGAGGTCACCACCGACCACGCCACCCTCCTGGCCACCCTCCACGCCGTTGGGATCGCCCTGCTCGACCGGCGCAGCGACTTCCTGCTTCTCGATCTTCACCGGCTGGACGATGTCCTTGACCTTGACCTTCTTGGGCACGACCTTCGTGTCCACCGGCTTCGAGCTGCCCTTGGGAGGCGGCGGGGGCGGCGGCGGCGGCGGTGCGATCGCGATGTCGACCGTACCCTTGGGCCGGTCGAGCTGCTCGATGTCCCAGATCGACTTGACCCACATCGTCAGGAAAAGCACGACGTGGAAGGCGAGCATGGCGCCGAGTAGCGGGGCTGCCCACCTGGGCACCTTCCGCTTCTTCGCCGCCTCGAAGTTGCCGAACATCGGCCCGATCGCGGCCTTCGGCGTCTTCTCGCCCGGGGTGCGGAACGGGCCGTCCCCACCGGAGCCGCCGGTGGAGGAGCCTGCGCCGGTGATCTTGGCCTTGTCAGCCTCGATCTTGTCCTTGAGGAATGGAGTGGTCTTCTCTGAGTCGCGCGTCATTTCGGCTGCTCCTGGGTGGGCGAAGCCGGGGCCGCCGCCGATCCCGCAGCTGGAGCCGCCGAGCCGGCAGTCTTGCCGGCCGCAGGCGCGGCCTTCGACCCGGCCGCAGAGCCAGCCGCGGAGCCCGCGGCCGAACCTGCAGCAGAGCCCGAACCTGCGCCCGTCGGCGGTGCATCGGGGGGAGACACGGGGAGTCCTTGGGCCTTCTTCGCCTCATCGGATAGAACGCGCGCACGCTTCTGAAGATCTGTGGTCGTTGCGCGATCGATCGCGGCAGCGAACGAGGCCCCGTGCGAGGTGGACCTGAAGTTGTACAGTGAGCCCTGGAGACTCACCACGCGGAAGTTCGTCGGCTGGATCTCGGCGGCGCGCTGCAGCGCGGCAATGCCGCGATCCGCGAGCTCGACCTGCTCGGTCCCGATCAGGGTGCGCGAGTTCAGCTTGGCCCAGGCGGCGTTGCCGATGAACTGCAGGGTGGTGACCTTGCTCGACGGGTCGGTGGTCACGTCGGACACCTTGTTGTACCACTCGATCGATTTGCGCCAGTCGCCCTTCTTGGAGTTGATGCCGGCGAGCGTCGACATGACCTCGGAGTCGTTCGGCTTGTCCTTGAGCAAGCCCTCCCAGTACTCGAGCGACTTGCCGTACTGGTCCGAGTCGATCCACATCTGGGTCATCAGCTTGCGCGTCTGATCCTTGAGCGCGAGGTCGTCGACGGTGCGCTGCGCGCTGACCTGCAGCGACTTGTTGTCGGTGGTCTGCGCCTCGGCGAGATCCTTCTGCGCCTGGGTCAGCAGCTTCTTGATCTCGTCGTCGTTCGGCTGCGACTTGAGCCAGATCTGGAAGTTATCCGCCGCCAGCTGCGCGATCTCGGGCGAGGTCAGCGAGCAGAACTCGCCCTCCACGCACTGGTACGAGGCCGCGCACGTGTAGCGGTTGAGATCTTCCTGCTTGTCCTTGATCTGGGACTGCAGGTCTTTCTTCTTGGCGTCGTCGGTCTCGGCCTTGATCTGCGCCTGCAGCTCGGCCATCGCCTTCTCCGCCGGAGCGCTCTTGGTGGCGCCGCACTCCGCGAAGTGGCGATCGCCTTCCTTGACGCAGGCGCCGGTCCGCACCGGCTTGGTGCCAGGGATCAGGCCGCACAGCGGCTCGTCCTTGGTGCCGAGCAGCACCGGGCCGTCGAAGCCGGGCTTGAAGATCTTCGAGTACGCGAGGCCGATGTTGTAATGGATGATCGGATCATCCACTTCTTTCAGCGCCTGCTGGTACTCGGCCGCGGCATCCACGAACTGCGTTTCGCGGAACAACCGGTTGCCCTTGCGTGTGCGATTTCGCCCGTCGAGCTGCTCGCAGCCCGCCAGGGTGGCGACACTGCTGAGCACGACACACGAAAGCAGCACGACGCTCAGGACGCTGGCGCTGCGTGCGCGCTCGCAAAAACGAGTCATTGAGCGCGCGACTATACATAGCGATGTGGGGGGCATCAACGGCCTTCGCGTCCTCGATCTAGGATCCCGTGTCTACTATTCGCGTCTCGCGGGGTGAAAGCGCCACCCCGTGACAGCGGCTGGCACGGTGCGCCAGCGCGTCGATCACGACGATGCGCGCTCATCTCGACGCGCGTCGCACCGACAGAACCAGATTTGCTGACCCGCGCGTGCTCAGGGCAGCCGGTACGACGTGGTGATCGCATAGGTCTCGAGGTCATCCTCGTCGGGCGCGGCCGCGATCAGGCCGATCGACTTTTGCTCGACGCATGTCTTGACCGCGTCGAAATCGCCGGTGACGTCGCGCATCTGGAAGGTCGCGCGGGAGATCTGCGCCTGGTGGTGCTTGATCGCGATCTGGAGCTGGCCCTCGAGGCGCGGCTTGGCGCCGCGGGCCTCGGCGGGGACGTTCTTGCCGCCGCACTCGAGCAGCAACGGCCGGACCTGCTTCGAGATGTCGAAGGTCACCTGCGACGCGATCTTGCGGCCACCGGGCGCGTTCATCGCCGGCGGGACGTCGACCACCGGGTGATCGCCGGTGCGATGGTCGCGGACCACGACGTCGCCGACGAGGCGCTCGCCATCGCCCACGGCGTCGCTGCCGCTCGCGGCGGGCTCGGCCGGATCACCGGTGGGCGCGCGCCGCGGCGGGTGTCGGTCCGGGTTTCTCGGACCGGCCGGTCGGTGAGAGATAGGCGGTGGCGCGGGCGCGTCGTCGTCGTGCGACCTGAACACGACGAACAGCGCGAACACTACCGCGAGCGCGGCGCCGACGCCGAGCGCGAGCAAGCCTCGGTTCATGCCGATCGGTCTACCACGCCGCGATGACAGCTCACGCGGTGATCATGTCGCCGCGCGAATGACCTCGACATCGCCGCTGCGCACCCGGTGCAGCCCACCGCGATCATCGCGCAGCAGCAGCGCGCCGTCGCGATCCAGCCCGGCGACCTCGCCGCGCAGCTCGGCGCCCGCGACGTGGGCCCGCGCCGAGATCCCTGCCGCCATCCGCTCCTGCCAGGCCGGCGCGACCTCGGTGAGCCCGGCGGCGACGTAGCGATCGAGCCAGTGCTCGACGTGCGCGAGCAGCGCGTCGATAAAGCTCGCCCGGTCGACCGGCCGATCCGTGGCCTGCGCCAGGGTGATCGCGGTGGCCGCGACCTCGGGCGGCGGCTGGCCGGTCAGGTTGACGCCGATGCCGACGATCACCGCGTCGAGGCGCTGGGCCTGGCTATGCGCCTCGACCAGCACGCCCGCGAGCTTCCGGCCGTGGACCAGGGCGTCGTTGGGCCACTTGAGCACGGCCGGCGCGCCCATCGCGCGGACC
>DASWOO010000015.1:0-3019 GCA_036404335.1 Kofleriaceae bacterium | reverse complement strand
GCCTTTGTAACATGAGACTTTTGAGAGTGTCAAGGAAAATATTATATTTTTTTTACAACCGTACAAAATATTATAATTTCTTTCTCATATCCCCCTAAGTTTAAAGACTTATATTACAAATACTTAAATTCAGGACTGGATATCCGGGCTGCGGCTGCGGATATCCGGGCTGCGGCTGCGCGTAGCCCCCCGGCTGCGGATAGCCCATCTGGCTCACGCCGTAGGCGGGCGGGGCGCCGCCGTTGGCATAGCGCTCCTCGCGATCGTGCCGCGCCGCCTTGCAGTGGCTCACCTGCGTAAAGCCATAGATCGCTGCAGCGCCCGACAGCGCGAGCCAGCTCAGCCCGATCGCGACGTTCCGCCCCTGATCCGGATTGGTATCGTCGCCGGCGCTCACGGCCGCCCCGACCCCATTGAGCCCTGCCCAGAGCAAATCCAGGACCGGCACCGCGTTGCTCTCCGAGCAATCGAACGACGCCATGTTGGCGTGATCCGCCGGCGGCCCGCTGACAAACAAGAACGAGCAACCCGACTGCACCGACAGCGCGGTCACCATCACGCCGATCACTCCAACCTTCATGACGCCCATACCAACTCCCTCGATAAATCAGACTGGCTCATCAAGATGAGCCAGTCTCCCCCGACACGTGATCATTGTTCCATCCTCGGAGAGACTCTGTCAACACGACCGGCGACAAGATCGAGCAGCGTTATGCTGCGGTCCATCATCGTGGCATCGTATCCGTGCACGGCGTATCAATGCCCATCGCTGATCCTCACCGACTGCCGCTGTGCGTGATCCATGCGCGCTGACGTCGCCCGCCTGCCGCTGATCCAGCTGGCGTGGCCGCTCCTGGTCGAGAACATCCTGCGCACGTCGCTGATGAGCATCGACACGCTGATGCTCAGCCACTACTCGTCGGAGGCGGTCGCGGCGATGAGCGTGGCGACGCAGTTCGCGTTCGTGATCCAGCTGCTGTACACGATGGTGTCGATCGGCTCGAGCGTGCTGATCACGCAGCACCTGGGCGCCGGGCATCGCGCCGAGGCCGGGCTGTATGGCGTGGGCAGCCTGACCTTGATGGTCGGGGTCGCGCTCGGGCTGTCGGTCGTGGTCGCCGTGGGCGGCACGGCGGTCGTCGGGCTGTATCACCTCGATCCGTCGGTGGCGCGCTACGCGACGCAGTTCATCACGCTGTACGGCGGGCTGTCGGTGTTCATGGCGATCAACATCGCGCAGGCCAGCATCCTGCGCTCGTGGGGCCACGTCCGCGATCCGATGGTGGTCAACACGCTGTGCCTGGCGCTGACCGCCGGCGGCAACGCGCTGTGCCTGTTCGGGCCGTTCGGGTTTCCGGTGCTCGGCGTGACCGGCGTCGCCGCGTCGACGGTCGCGAGCCAGGCGATCGCGTGCGGGTTGTCGGCGTGGATGATCGCGCAGCGCCGCGACATCGTGCTGCCGATCCGCGAGGCGGCGCGCGTGCCGCGGCCGATGTACCGCGCGATCCTGGCGATCGGCATCCCGACCGCGGGCGAGAACGTCGCGTACAGCCTGTCGCAGATCGCGATCCTGGGGCTCCTGTCGGGCATGGGCACGGTCACGCTCGCGAGCTACGGCATCCTGCTCGCGGTGCTGCGCTACGTGTTCATGCCCGGCGTATCGATCGGCGGCGGGGCGCAGCTGCTCGTCGGTTACCTCGTCGGCAGCGGCGCGTACGACGATGCGTCGCGCCGGGTCTATCGCTACGCGGCGATCGGCATGGGGCTGGCGCTGGCGCTGGTCGTCGTGCTCCAGCTGGTGCATCGCCCGGTGCTCGCGCTGTTCTCCGACGACCCGCAGGTGCTCCGGCTCGCGGCGTCGGTGCTGCTGGTGTCGCTGGTGCTCGAGCCCGGCCGCAGCCTCAACGTGATCGTGATCCCGGCGCTCAAGGGCGCGGGCGACGTCCGGTTCCCGGTGATGGTCGGCATCGCCTCGATGTGGACGGTCGGCGTGCTCGGCGCCTGGCTGCTCGGCGTCCACTTCGGGCTCGGCCTGGCCGGCGTGTGGATCGCGATGGCGTCCGACGAGTGGCTGCGCGGGCTGATCATGTTGCTGCGCTGGCGGTCGGGTGCGTGGCGGTCGCGCGTGCTGGTCCGCCGCGGCGTGGCAAGCTCGGAGCCATGATCACGCTCTACGGCTTCGGTCGCATCTTTCCTGAGGGGCACGGCGAGACCAAGGACCTGTGGGCGCAGTGGGCGCTCGAGGAGACCGGGCTGCCGTATCGCGTCCACGCGCTCGATCACACCGGCGGCGAGCTCGACGGCGAGGCGTTCGGCAAGCTCAGCCCGTTCCGCCAGGCGCCGGTGATCGACGACGACGGCTTCGTGGTTGCGGAGTCGGCCGCGGTGGTGCTCTACCTCGCCGAGAAGTCCGGCATCCTGATCCCGGGCGACGCGCAGGGCCGCACCCGGGTCATCCAGTGGTGCTTCGCCGCGGTCGCGACCGTCATGCCGACCCTGACGTGCAGCGACGTGATCGAGATCTTCGATCCCCAGCAGGCCGCCCCGCACCTGCGGACGGAGGTCCGCAAGCTCACCGAGCGCTGGCTCGGCGGTGTCGAGCGCCACCTCGCGGATCGCACATGGATCGCCAGCGCCGAGTTCACGGCGGCCGACATCCTGATGGCCGGCGTGCTCCGGATGATCCGCAAGACCGATCTGCTCGCCCAGTTCCCGCGGCTCGAGGCGTATTACGAGCGCTGTCTGGCCCGCCCGGCGTGGCAGCGGACCCTGGCGCTCTACGCCGAGCGGCTGGGCACGAGCGTCGACGCCATCCGCTGAGCTAGAACACGGCGCCGCGCGCGACGAGCTCGGCCGTCGCCATCTTGAACGTGCTGATGAAGCTGGTGAACCGGTCGACGACCCCCGGGGTCAGCGCCTCGCGCGTGAACGCGACGAAGATCGCCATGCGGCCGTCGATGTACGTGCCGCCCATGCCGAACACGCTGCGGATCTGGTAGCGCGCGACGAAGTCCCGGGC
>DASWOO010000014.1:0-9370 GCA_036404335.1 Kofleriaceae bacterium | reverse complement strand
CGGCACGTCGAAGATCACGGTCAACGGCCTGATCGCCGTGCACGACGTCACGTCGAGCAGCTTCACGCCCGGCGCCGGCTATCTCGCGACCACGTTCGGCGCCAACGTCCGCTGGAACATCGTCAACTGGCACGGCCTGTCGCCGTCGATCGCCGGCGGCCCGGCGCGGATGCTGCTGCTCGACCGCCAGAGCGGCGACGCGCAGTGGGGCAACGCGCTGCGGTTCGGCGGCGGCGCGCAGTACCAGCTGGGGCCGGTCGCGCTCTACGCCGATGTCTACCGCGAGATCGTCGCGTTCGGCGACAGCTCGGCGGCGGCCGGCAACACCACGCTCGACGGCATCACCATCGGCCTCGCGCTGACGCCCTAAGCTGATAACCTGCCGGGGTGCCGGCCACCGTCGTAGACGCCGTTCAGAGCCCGTATCCCTGCGCCTGCGAGTGCCACGCGCGGCTCACCCTCGACGACCGCGCCGCCGGCATCGCCGCGCTGTACCGGTTCGACGACGCGATGCGCGGCTTCGGCCAGACGGTGATCTGGGACCTCGCCGCCCCGACCCTGTGGCGGATCCAGCAGCAGCTCGGCGGCGTCAACCGCTGGGTCGCCGTGCGCGACAGCGGCTGCATCCACGCCCGGCTGCTCGGGTTCTGCGTCCACGAGCTGATCCACGCGATGTGCGGCGACCCGACCGCGCCCAACTGGGGCACGCCGGTCGGCCTGCCCTACGGCGTGCCCCAGCACGTGCCGCCGTCGGAGGAGGCCGCGTACCTCCACACCTTCAACCAGCACGAGGCCCGGGCCTGGGTCGGCATCAACCTCGTCGCGTACCGCCTGTTCAAGCTCGAGTGGGAGCTCCTGCCCGCGCGCGACGTCGGCACCTACGGCCTGCCCGGCGGCAACGCGATGGTCGACGTGCCCGAGGGCTACCGCAAGGTGGCGCACTACGATCGCAGCCAGCACGAGCGGCGCTACTACGTGCTCGCCGACAAGCTGCAGGCCGAGGCGCGCGACTGGTTCACCGAGGCCAAGCTCGACGAGATCGCGGCGCGGTTCGAGGCGGCCGAGGCGGTCGGCGCCAGGGCGCGGCCCCAGCCGTTCCCGGCGGCGCGCGAGGTGGCGCGGATCAAGCCGAAGAAGCCGGGGCGCAACGATCTGTGCGTCTGCGGCTCGATGCAGAAGTGGAAACAGTGCTGCGGCGCACAGGTGGCTGAATAACCGAGTACTGTCCGGGGCCATGAAGCCCTGGATGCCTGCCCTCGCCGTGCTCGTCAGCTGCGGTCCGCCCAAGCCGGCGGTGACCGTGCCCGCGCCGATGGCCAAGCCCGAGGTCTCGGCGGCCGCGCCCAAGCCCGACGGCCTGATCCCGCCGCAGCCGACGCTGCGCCTGCCGCGGAGCTTCCTGCCGACCGGCTACACCGCGCGGCTCGAGCTCGATCCGGCCGCGACCGGCTTCGCCGGCTCGATCCAGATCGTCGGCACGATCAACGAGCGGTCGCGCGCGATCTGGCTCAACGCCCACAAGCTGGCGATCACCTCCGCGGTCGCCCGGCGCGAGGGCCAGGCCGACGTCGCGCTGACCGCGACCGCCGCCGGCGAGGACTTCCTCGAGCTGCGCGCGCCGGTCGCGCTCGACGCCGGGCCGTGGACGATCGCGATCGACTACACCGGCGCGTACGACGCGCTGGCGACCAGCGGCGTGTTCCAGCAGAAGGTCGGCGACCAGGCGTACGTGTTCAGCCAGCTCGAGGCGGTCTACGCCCGGCGCGCGTTCCCGTGCTTCGACGAGCCCGACAACAAGGTCCCATGGCAGCTGACCCTCGACGTCCCCAAGGCGATGGTCGCGGTCGCCAACGCGCCGGAGAAGACCTCGACCCCGCTCGGCGATGGCAAGAAGCGCGTCGAGTTCGAGCCGACCCGGCCGCTGCCCAGCTACCTGGTCGCGTTCGCCGTCGGCCCGTTCGAGCTGGTCGACGCCGGCAAGACCGCGCACGGCACGCCGGTCCGGATCGTCGCGCTCGCCCACCGCGCCGCCGACGCCGCGTTCGCCGCCAAGACCTCGGCCAAGCTGATCGACTACCTCGAGGACTACTTCGGCATCCCGTACCCGTACCCCAAGATCGACATGGTCGCGATCCCGCTGACCGTCGGGTTCGGCGCGATGGAGAACGCCGGCATGATCACCTATGCCGAGACCCTGGTGCTGATGGACGGCAAGGCGTCGAAGGAGCGCCAGGAGCGCTGGATCTCGGTCGGCTCCCACGAGCTCGCCCACCAGTGGTTCGGCGATCTGGTCACGATGGACTTCTGGAACGACATCTGGCTCAACGAGGGCTTCGCGAGCTGGGTCCAGAACAAGATCAACCAGCGCTTCGCGCCCGACTGGCACGCCGATCAGAACCAGCTGACCCAGCGCGAGACCGCGCTCGACCACGATAGCCAGGTCACCGCGCGGCAGATCCGCCAGCCGATCAAGGTGATGGACGACATCTACACCGCGTTCGATCGGATCACGTACGAGAAGGGCGCCAGCATCCTCAACATGTTCGAGGCGTACATCGGCGCCGAGCTGTTCCAGCACGGCATCCGCGATTACCTGCAGGCCCACGCCTGGGGCAACGCGACGTCGGCCGACTTCGTCGCGGCGATCAGCAAGGCCGCCGGCAAGGACATCGGCCCGGCGTTCGCGACGTTCCTCGAGCAGGCCGGCACCCCGGAGATCACGGCGACGCCGTCGTGCCACGAGGGCAAGACCACGGTCGCGCTCCACCAGCAGCACTATCTGCCGCCCGGCGCCGGCGCGTCGGCGAAGACCGAGCCGTGGATCGTGCCGGTGTGCGTCGCGTTCGACAACGCCGGCAAGCGCGCCGAGACCTGCACCCTGCTCGACCAGCCCGACGGCTCGCTCGCGCTGGACACCAAGGCGTGCCCGCGCTGGCTGATGCCCAACGTCAACGGCCGCGGCTACTACCGCAGCGCGTACACCGCCGCCGAGGTCATCGCCCTGCGCGACGAGGCCTGGCCGCTCTTGTCGTGGACCGAGCGCCGCGCCCTGTTCCACGACGTCCACGACGCGGCGTCGACCGGCGCGCTGCCGCTCACGCTCGCGCTGTCGATGGTGCCCAAGCTGCTCGCCGGCAACGACCGGTTCACCGTCCAGCCCGCGGTCCAGCTCGCCGGCGAGCTGCGCCGGATCGTGCCCGCCGAGCTGCGGCCCAGGTACGAGGCGTGGCTGCGCCAGACCTTCACCCCGGGCGCGGCGAAGGCCGGCTTCGTGCCCCGGACCAGCGACTCGCTCGACACCGAGGTCACCCGCGGCCTCCTGATCCAGGCCGCGGCGTGGCAGGGCCGCGACCCCCGGCTCGTCGCCGACGCGGTCAGGCTCGCCGACCGGTGGCGCGACCTCCCCCAGGGCGTCCGCGGCAGCGTGCTCGACCTCGCGGTCGACGCCAGCCCGGCCGTGTTCGACCGCGTGCGCAAGGAGGTCATGACCGAGCAGGACCGCACCCGGCGCACCGAGATGCTCCACGCGCTCGGCTCGGTCCGCGATGCCGCCCGCCAGCAGCAGGCCCTGCTGCTCGTCATCGACCCCAAGCTCGACGCGCGCGAGACCATCAACCTGCTGTTCGGCGCCGCCGGCCGCGGCCGCCGGATCGACGGCGGGGCGCTCGACGACGCCAGCCTCGCGGTCGCCCAGCAGTTCTTCCGCGACCACCAGGCCCAGATCATGAAGTCGATCCCCGAGGACGGCACCGCCGGCGCCGCCAGCACGATCGGCGCGCTGTTCACCCAGACCTGCCGCGCCGACCAGCGCGACGCGATCACCGCCTACGTCCAGCAGACCTTCGGCAGCCTGCCGGGCGGCGCCCGCACCGTCGCGCAATTCCTCGAGGAGATGGACCTCTGCATCGCCCGCCGCACCACCCTCGAGCCCCAGGTCCGCGGCTGGCTGACCGGCCTCAAGATCAAAAAGTCACGATGACCGAGACCTCGAGCAGCGTGTCGTAGGTGCGGACGCCGTCGGGTGGCGAGGCGTCGTAGGCGACGTTGAAGGTGTCCTTGAGCGCGATCCGCGAGGTCAGCTTGGTCTGGACCGACAGCTCGCCCAGGATGCGGATGTCGCTCGGGGCGTCGATCCGGGGCTGGGCGTAGACGGTCTCGACGATCGAGGCGGTCTTGCTCAGGTCCTGGTGGCCGGTGACGTAGGCCGAGACCCGGTGGGCGACCGAGTGCTTGCCGGCGTCGATCGTGCCGGAGCGCGCGTCGAGCCGCTCGTCCTCGTAGATGTACGCGATGCCGCCCAGCACCTCGACCTCCTTGCTGCCGAAGAACTGGTAGGCCGGGCCGGTGCCGGTGACCGCGCGCAGGCTGAGCCGGCGAAACTGGTCGAACTCGTGCTGCGCGAACCACTCCCAGCGCCAGCCGCCCTCGAGCAGCGAGCGCAGCCGGATGTGCTCGAACGTCTTCTTGGTCAGCAGCACGCCGCGGCTGGTGCCGTACTCGCCCCGGGCCACCGCCAGGCCGATCAGGTTGGAGCGGCGGATCAGGAACGCGCCCGAGCCGCCGATGTCGAACAGCGGGTTATTGCCCTCGAGCCAGCTGATCTTGCCCTCGACCTGGCCGCCCTGGCCGTCGTGCTCGGGCGGCTTGGCCAGCGCCGCCTGGACGTTGACGATCTGCGCGTGGGCCGCGTGGGCGCCGAACGCCAGGCAGGCCAGCACCGTGATCACGAGCATCGAACACGACCAGGAGCGCGACATGGCGGGTCGCGCACTATTACCGCAAGTCCGGGGCAAAATCTTTTGGACCGCGTGTAACCGGCCGTCGGCTTCCGCGCACAGTGTCCGCATCTGACCCGGCGTTGAAATTTTTCAGCGCGGAGCCAGGAAAGGACCGCCGATGCCACGCCTGGCTCATGGGCTTCGTCTGCCCGCCGCCTGCCTGACCCTGCTGCTCGCGTTGCCCGCCGCCGCCCAGCCCGCCGGCAACCTCACGCTCGACGCGTTCCGCCCGGCCGTGGACTCGCGCGGCTACCTCACCGTCAACGCCTCGCAGGTGCTCGGCCCCGGCGACGTGTCGTTCGGCCTCGGCGCGCTCGACTGGGGCCGCCACCTGCTGTCGCTCGACGCCGCCGGCCGCACCTACTCGATCGACAACGTGATCACGGCGACCCTCGTCGGCGCCGTCGGGTTCCGGCTCGGAGGCCTGGGGCTCGAGGCCGCCGCGTCGCTGCCGCTGCGGATCATGAGCGGCGACCGCGGCCCGGACCAGGGCGATCAGCAGCACAAGCTCGATGGCCAGGGCCTGGGCAACATCGGCCTCCACCTCAAGGCCCGGCTGCTCGACACCAGCCACTACGCGGCCGGCCTCGCCGTGCTCGCCAGCGTCTACCTGCCGACCGTCGACCCGAAGGACCGGTTCCTCGGCGAGGACCGGTGGGTGCCGCAGGTGATCGGCGTGCTCGACAAGGAATTCGGCCGGAGCCGCCGGCTGCGGATCGCGGTCAACGGCGGCGTCCGGTTCCGCCGCTCGACGACGTTCACCAACAGCGACCCCGGCGTCGACGACGCGCCGGTCACCGGCCAGTCGATCACCGTCGGCAGCGAGCTGCCGTTCGGCGTCGGCGCCGCCTACGCGGTCTCGCCGCAGAAGCTCGACCTGATCGGCGAGGTGTTCGGCGCGGTCCCGCTCGGCAGCCACGCGCATTACCAGCCGCTCGAGGCGCTGGCCGGCGTCAAGCTGTACCTCGCGCGCAGCTCGTACCTGACGCTCGGCGCCGGCCGGGGCCTGGTCGCCGATCAGAACGGCAACCCCGACCTGCGCGCGTTCATCGGCATCGTGTTCGAGCCCCGCATCGGCGACCGCGACGGCGACGGCATCAAGGACGACGTCGAGCCCGACCACGATCACGGCCGCGTCCCCGACGTCGACGTCCACGACCGCGACGGCGACGGCATCAAGGACGACGTCGACCAGTGCCCCGACGACCCCGAGGACAAGGACGGCTTCGAGGACGAGGACGGCTGCCCCGACCCCGACAACGATCACGACCAGATCCTCGACGTCGACGACCTGTGCCCCGACGCCCCCGAGGACGACGACGGCTTCGAGGACGAGGACGGCTGCCCCGACCCCGACAACGACCACGACCGGATCCCCGACAAGGACGACAAGTGCCCCAACCAGCCGGAGACCTACAACGGCTTCCAGGACGAGGACGGCTGCCCCGACCGCGGCGTCGCCGAGCGCGACGGCGGCGTGATCGACATCCTCAAGCCGATCAACTTCGAGTACGACCAGGCGGTCATCAAGCCGGACAGCTTCTACATCCTCGACGCGGTGGTCGCGGCGATGAACGGCTACGACGACATCCAGCTGATCGAGGTCCAGGGCCACACCGACGAGCGCGGCGACGACGCCTACAACCTCGACCTGTCCGATCGCCGCGCCGCCGCCGTGGTCAAGTACCTCGTCGACCACGGCGTCGCCGCCAAGCGCCTGACCTCGCAGGGCTACGGCGAGACCCAGCCCAAGGATCCGCGCCACAACCAGGCGGCGTGGACGACCAACCGCCGGGTCGAGTTCCTGATCGTCAAGCAGGCTAGCGATTGACGGTCGCGGTCAGCTCGATCAGGTCGCTGGCCAGCGAGAACGCCTGCTTGTCGTCGACCACCTTGCCGTCCTCGGCGTTGAGCCCGATCACGACGACGAACCACGCGCCGTCGTCGCGGTGCAGCAGGTACGTCATGTTGAGCACGCCGGGCTCCGAGCCGCCCTTGAACCCGACGTAGGGGAAGGCCTTCTTGTCGACCGGCAGGCCGGGGTTCTTCGCCAGCACGTCGAGCACCGCGGCGGCCCGCGGATCCTGCGCGCGGATCAGCAACGTGTTCATCGCCTTGCACAGGTCCTGGGCGCTGGCGAACCACTCGATCGTGTCGATCCGGCGCGCGGTCTTCCACGCCGCCGCTTCGTTGATGTTCGGCTGCCTGGGCGCCAGGGTCCGGTCGAGGTAGTCGCGGCGCCGGGCCTCGGGCCACTTGCCGTACTGATCGAGCTCGGGGGCGGGCGTGCCGAGCTTCATCACGAACAGCTCGCGGGTCGACAGGAACGGCGCGTCCAGCGCGGGCCTGGCGTGCTTGGTCGAGCGCAGCGCCGCCTCGACCTGCTTGCGGCCGACCGTGTACAGCAGGTGGTCGGCGGCGGTGTTGTCGCTGATCGAGATCATCCGCTCGGCGAGCAGCTGCAGCGAGTGCTTGGTGCCCGGCGGCTCGTTCTGGGTGATGCCCGACGGCAGGCTCTTCCAGTCGTCGCGCACCGCCAGCTCGTCGGTCCACTTCGCCTTGCCGGCGAGGATCTTGTCGGCCAGGCCGAGCAGCACGTACAGCTTGAACGTCGAGCCGATCGCCAGCTCGTCGCTGGCCGCCAGCTCCTGGATCGGCTTGCACGCACCCTTGTCGAGCTGCGCGACCAACAGCGACGCCTTGGCCCCCAGGCTCGACGCGGTGTGGATCGCCTCCTCGAACGAGCTGATCCTCGGGCCCGAGGCGCGCTCGGGCTGGATCCGCAGCGCGGCGATCTGCTGCTTGTCGTCGATCGCCAGGTCGATCCGCAGCTTGATCTCGCCCACCACCGCGTGACCGGCGAGCTCGTCGCCGGCGCCGTCGACGCTGGTCAGCACCAGCCCCGGCAGCTGGTCGGCGGCCTGGACGAACAGCTTACCGAGCTCGTCGATCGGCACCTGCTGGACGAACGACGGCGCGAAGTGGGCCTCGAGCTCGGCGCGCGCGACCTTGCCCTTGCGGGTCACGATCGCGTCGAGCGCCCACGCCAGCTGCTGGCCCGCGGGGGTCGACGGCGCCCCGGGGAACGCGGCCGGCGCCGGCCGGGGCGGCGGCTGCAGCACGACCGGCTTGCGCGCCGGAGGCGGCAGGGCCTTGCCTCCACACGCGCCCAGGACAGCAATGCACACGCCGGCGATCAGTCGGTTCCCGAACATCGCCCGTGTGACTACCACAGGATCCTGATGGCCCGCGGTGAAGCTTCACCGGCCCAGCTGGCAGTCCGTCACCAGCTGTGCCGGCCAACTATCGAATACCACCTGCTTTTGACCCACGGCATCGCGCTCGCAATGGTCGAACCACATGCTGGTAGCGCTCTCGCTCGTCACGCTCGCGGCCATCGTCGGCCTGGTCTATCTGCTGTGCTACGGCGGCCTCGAGGGCCCGGTCGACTGGCTGATGCACACCGACCCGCACGGCGCGCGCGACCGGCGACGGATCGCCCTGACCTTCGACGACGGCCCGCACCCGGTGCACACCGCGCCGCTGCTCGACGCGCTCGCCGAGCTCGACGCGCCGGCGACGTTCTTCGTGGTCGGCCGCGACGTCGACGCCAACCCCGCGCTGGTCGCGCGGATCGCGCGCGATGGCCACGAGCTGGGCAACCACACCTATCGCCACCGCTACCTGCCGCTCGCCCGGTCGCGCAGCGTCGAGCACGAGCTGCGCGCCACCGATCGCGCGATCCAGCGCGTCACCGGCGTCGTGCCGCGGATCGCGCGCCCGCCGTGGGGCGGTCGGTCGCCGCGCAACGTCCGCGTGTTCCAGCGCCTGCACAAGCGGCTCGTGCTGTGGGACGTCAACAGCTTCGACTGGAAGGGCAAGCCGGTCGATCACGTCGTCGAGCGCGTGCTCGAGCGCGCGCGGCCCGGCAGCATCATCCTGATGCACGAGGCGCGCGACGGCGGCGAGACCACGATCGAGGCGGTCCGCCGCCTGGTCCCGGCGCTGCGCGCCCGCGGCTACCAGTTCGTCACCGTCAGCAACGCGCTCTGCTAGCGACGGAGGCCAGCCGAGGACGGGACGAGGGGGTCGGGGTGGGCGAGTCCGAGGGTGGAGGCCGAGGGCGCGTCTAAAATGTCGGCGCGTCCAAGATATGCGCGATGACTGGTGCGTGATCGCTGGTGCCGACATCGCGATACGCCATGCACACCGTCGTGGCGTCGACCAGCGCCTTGCTCGCCGCGATGTAGTCGAGCCGCCAGCCGATGTTGCGCTGGCGCATGTTGCGCCACGGCGCCCACCAGGTGAACAGCCGATAATTATCGGGCTCGACGTGGCGGCCGACGTCGATCAGGCCGTAGCCGAGGAACGCCTCGAGCAGCGACCGCTCGGGCGACGACTGGCCGATCATCGGCTTGCGCAGGCTCGGATGGACGTCGGCGTCGCTGCGCGCGACGTTGTAGTCGCCGCACAGCACCAGGTGCTTGCCTTGCTCCTCGAGCGTGCCAGCCCACGCGACCAGCTCGGTCAGGAACGTCATCTTGGTGGCGAGGTCCTTGCCGCCGTTGGGCACGTAGACCGAGCCGAACACG
>DASWOO010000013.1:0-1926 GCA_036404335.1 Kofleriaceae bacterium | reverse complement strand
GTCTGCTGCGCGCGCCGGACCCGCCACGCGACCAGCGCGATCGCGAGCGCGGCGTGGCCGGCGATCGACACCACGGCCGCGGTCAGCGACATCGGCGGCTGCGCCCACCGGCTGTGCATGCCGGTCAGGTCGGTCGCCGCGGCCTGCAGCGCGGTCGGCAGGTCGAGCGCGGCGAGCGGGCTGCCCGCGGCGAGCAGGTCGACCAGCTGGCCGACCACGATGTCGTACGCGGCCCACAGCGCCATCGCGTAGCGCGGGTTGCCGGTCAGCGCCGAGAACCCGAGCGGCACCACGCCGTAGATCGCGCAGCCCAGCGCGCCGACCACGGCCATCTTGGGCACGATCGGCAAGAGCTCGACGAGCTGGTGGCCGGTGTCGGCCAGGCCGAGCCGGAACCCGGCGAGCAGCACCGGCCCGACGACCATGACCGGCGCGAGCACGAGGCCGAGCCCGGCGACCTTGCCGAGCACGTAGTCGCGCGGCCGGACCGAGCGCGCGAAGTAGAACGTGAACGCGCCGCTCTGCACGTCGCCGGCGACGACCGTCGCGGTGACGAACAGGCTGATCAGAAAGCCGATCTTCGTGTACCAGAGGATCGACGACGGCAAGAGCTCGCCGGCGAACCGCACCAGCCGCTCGGCGCCCATCACGTCGAGCGCGCGCAGGATGTACATGATCGTACCGGTCGCGACCGTGGTCAGCAGCGCGGCGAACACCGGGATCTTGAGCCGCCACCAGCCCTTCCAGGTCGAGGCGATCTGGTGGCGCATGATCACCCGCCAGCGCGTGCCCATCGCCCGCCGGCTGCCGGCGTAGCGCTGGTAGCCCAGATCGTGGATCTGGCCGCGGGTCACAGGTGTGCGTCCTCGGACGATGCGGAGATCACGCGCAGGAACGCGGCCTCGACGGTCTCGCGCTGCTCGGCGAGGCCGCGGACCTGCAGCCCGCGGTCGCGCGCGGTCTCGAGCACGAGCCGCGTGGTCGCGCCCGCCGGCAGCCGGACCTCGAGCGCGACCGGCGAGGTCTGGGTGCAGCGCGCGCCGGCCGCGGTCAGCGCGACGGCCAGCGCCGCGGCGTCGGCCTTGACCTCGACCGCCAGCGCCCGGTCGTCGCCGCGCGCGCCGCGCAGCTCGTCGATCGTGCCGGTGAACTTCAGCTGGCCGCCCGCCATGATCACCGCCCGGTCGCACACCCGCTCGACGTCGGGCAAGAGGTGGGTCGACAGCACGATCGCGCAGCCGCGCCGCGCCGGCAGCTCGGCGATCAGCTCCAGCATGTCCTCGCGCGACTTCGGGTCCAGGCCGTTGGTCGGCTCGTCGAGGAACAGCAGGGCGGGGTCGTGGACCAGCGCCTGGGCCAGCTTCACCCGCTGCTTCATGCCGGTCGAGTAGCCGTCGATCGGCTGGTAGCGCTTCTCCTCGAGCCCGGCGTAGTACAGCGCCGCGTGCGCCCGCTGCATCGCCTCGCTGCGCGGCAGCCCCGACAGCTCGGCGGCGTACGCGCACTGCTCGACCGCCGACATCCCCGACAGGAAGGCCTCCTGCTCCGGCATGTAGCCGACCCGGTCGCGGATCTCGGCGCCGTGCGTCCGGGCGTCGAGCCCGAGCACCCGGGCGCTGCCGTCGAACGGCAACAGGCCCATCAGGCACTTGAGCAACGTCGACTTGCCGGCGCCGTTGGGCCCGAGCAGGCCGATCACGCTGCCGTCGATCCGGGCGGTGACCCCGGAGAGCGCGGCGATCGCGCCGTAGCGCTTGGCCAGCCGATCGAGCTCGATCAGCCCGCGTGCGTCGGTCACCTCAGTACTTCTAGCACGACCGGTACGACCCCGGCATCGATCATCCCGAGCTGGCGCGCCGCGGCCTCCGACACGTCGATGATCCGGCCGCGCTTGCCGAACGGCCCGCGGTCGTTGATCCGCACGAC
>DASWOO010000012.1:0-20880 GCA_036404335.1 Kofleriaceae bacterium | reverse complement strand
CCTCGGGGATCGCCGACAGCTCGCCGAGGTAGCGCTTGTAGCGCTCGATCGCCTTCTTCGACAGCCGGCCGAGCCGGACCAGGTTGCGGCGAACGAGCAGCTCGCTGGCCGGCTCGTGCGCGTCGACCAGGCCCCAGGCGTGCGCCCGCGCGACGTCGATCGTCTGGGTCGTGGCCGCCAGGTAGTGCGCGCGCGCGACGCCGATCCGGCGGATCAGGAACGGCAGCACCACCGCCGGGATCAGGCCGAACACCATCTCGGACAGGCTGAACGCCGCGCTGGCGTCGGCGAGCACCACGTCGCACGCCGCCGCCAGCCCCACCCCGCCCGCGTTGGCCTTACCGCGGACGTGGGCCACCGTCATGTAGCGGCCGAACGCCAGCCGGTGGAACACGTCGTAGAGCAGCGCCGGATCCGCCGCCGCCGGCTCGCCCGCGCGCGCCGCGTCGCGGATCACGCCGAAGTCGGCGCCGAAGCAGAACACCTCGGGCAGCCCCTCGAGCACGACCACCGTGGTGTCGCCGGCGTCGGCCCGGACCAGCAGCTCGGTCAGCTCGGCGAGCAGCGTGGCGTTGATCGCGTTGCCGGCGTCGGGCCGGTGGATCTGCGCGAAGCACGTGGTGGCGTGCCAGCGGACCTGGAGCGTGGCGTAGCTCATTCGCGCCACACGTACTCGCGGTGGAAGTTGCGGATCCCGCGCAGCAGCAGGCGCGGTCCCGTCGCGCGCGGCAGCTCGGCGGCGAGCGCCAGATCGAGCTCGAGGTTGCGGGTGCCGAACCGCACGAACCCGCTGTCCTGCAGCAGGCGGTCGTACGCGGCGAGCGACAGCCGCTGGCGGCGGTCGAGCCCGCCCGCGAGATCGAGCGCGCGCAGCGCGGCCGCGCCATCGGGGGTGACCACGCCGCTGTAGAACTCCGAGCAGCAGCCCGAGCCGTACGAGAAGCAGCCGATGCGGCGCGGCGCGGTGAACTCGCCGTTGCACACCGTGCTGGCGAGCGACAGGAAGATCGTCGCGCCCATCACGTTGCCGACCCGCTGGCAGTACGCGAGCCCGGGCATCACGCGGCGCTCGAAGTCGCGGGCGATCTCGTCGGGCCGCGCCCTGGCGAGCTTGCGCATCATCGTGCGGTGCGCGCCCTTGACCATGCCGCCGAACGGCGTGTGGAACGCCAGGTAGCCGAACGTGTCGCGGTAGTCGCTGCCGGGCACCCGCGCCTGGTACTCGAGGTACGCCTTCTCGCAGCACTCGAGGTAGGACATCAGCGACAGATCCACGTCGCCGGCCTCGCTGTCGGGCGCCGGCCGGCAGGTGTCCATGACCTCGTGGCCGTAGTAGCCGCTGGCGCCGACGTCGAGCTGGAACACCCGTGGGTCGTCGCTGACCAGCATCGCCACCGCGCCCGCGCCGCCGCTGGGCTCGGCGTACGCCCAGTCCTGGTTCGCCACCTGGGTGCCGGGCTCGAGGATGAACCGCGAGATGTCGGCCGCGATCACCAGCGCCTTGGCGCCCGGCGAGGTCCGCGCCAGGATGAAGTTGCACGCCATGTGCAACCCGGCGGTGCCCGCGTAGCACGCCTGCTTGAGCTCGAACATCCGGCAGTTGCGCTCGAGCCCGAGCTGGGCGTGGACGTAGGTGCTCAGCGACTTGGAGAAGTCGATGCCCGACTCGCTGCACGTGATCACCAGCTCGATCCGCGCGCGCTCGGCCGGGGTCAGCCGGTCGATCAGCGGCCGCGCCGCGTTGACCGCGAACGTGACCGGATCCTCGAACGGCAGCGCGACCGACTTCTCCTTCATCAGCAGGTTGTCGAGCCGGCCGCGGTCGAGCTGGCGGTGGCGCGCCAGCTCGATGACGTCGACCACCGCCGAGCCGCCGAACACGTTCATCGCCTCGATGCCGACGCGCATGACGGGCTGCATCTCAGGCTGCCTCCGCGCGCAGGCACAGCGCGGTGGTGATCCCGCCGAACCCGATCGACAGGCTGAGCGCGTGGCCGACCTCGGCGTCGACCGCGCGCGGGCCGACCCAGCGGAGGTCAGGATCGATCGGCGAGGTCAGGTTGCGGGTCGGGTGGAGCCGGCGGGCGCGCAGCTGGAGCGCGGTGGCGACGACCTCGACCGCGCCCGCCGCGGTCAGGCCGTGGCCGGTGAGCGCCTTGGTGGCGTTGACGCGGGCGTGGCCGAGCTCGCATGCGCGCAGCGCCGACAGCTCGAGCGGATCGCCGAGCGGCGAGGCGGTGCCGTGCGGGTTGATATAGGCGATGTCCGCCGGGGTCAGGCCGGCGCGGCCGAGCGCGCGGCGGATCGCGGCGACCTCGCCGGCGAGCGAGGGCTGCGGGCTGCGCGCGCCGTCGAGCTCGATCGCCCAGCCGGTGAGCGCGGCGTACGGCGCGCGGCCGCGCGGCCGGCGGTCGCGGCGCTCGATCACCACGGCGGCGCTCGCCTCGCCGAACACGAAGCCGCAGCGCGCGGCGTCGAACGGCCGGCACGCGTCGTCGGGCGCGGCGGCGCAGCGCGCGGGGGCCATCGCGCCCATCGCCTGCAGGCCGCGCAGCTCCCAGTGCGACAGGTCCATCAGCGCGCCGATCGCGATGCAGGCGTCGACCCGGCCGGCGGCGACCGCCTCGGCGGCCTCGATCACCGCGAGCTGGCCGCTGGCCGACGCGCCGCCCAGCGTGTGGGCCAGGCCGCGGATCGGGTACGCCTCGGTGCACAGCGCGCTGACGTCGGTGTCGAGGAACGCCATGCCGTAGCTCGGGCGCAGGAACTGCGGCCGGTCGCGGACCTCGGCCAGCTCGCGCTGCTGCAGATTGCTGCCGCCGACGATCAGGCCGATCCGCTCGCCGGGCACCGCGTCGAGCCCGGCGTCGTGCCAGGCCTCGTCGAGCACGACCAGCGCGGCGTGCGCGGTCAACGACGCGGTGCGCAGCTGGCGCGGCGCGCCGCGCGCGGGCGCCGGCAGCGCGGGCAGCTCGGCGCCGATGAACGTGGTGTCGAGCTGGCGGCCGGGCCGGGCGAGCACGGCGAACCGCGCGGCGCCGGCGAACAGCGCGTCGGCGAACGCGGGCGCGCCGAGGCCGATCGCCGACACCACGCCGAGCCCGGTGATCACGAGATCGCCTGCGTGGGTCATGTCGACTTGTCGCTGAGCAGCTGGGCCAGCTCGCCGAGGTTGCGCGGCCCGACCGTCTCGGTCAGCGGGATCGCGAGGTTCATCCGCTCGAGCACCATCATCACGATGTCGGCGCGGTCCAGCGAGTTGGCGCCGAGGTCTTCCATCGAGTCCGACGGCACGGCGGCGACGCCGGCGGTCTCGGGCACGACCTCGTGCAGCGCGTCGAGGATCAGGGGCAGGACTTGGTTCGCGGTCATCGGGTAGGCACTCCCAGGGGCTCGGGGAAACGCGCGGCAGCGGGCACGCCGCCGGCCGCGTCATCACGTAGCTCGCGCAGCTCGCGCAGCTCGGTCTCGGGGTGGGCGGCGACCCGGCGCAGCAGCCGGTCGAGCCGCGCCACCATCGTCTCGATCGTGCGGCGCGCGAACAGGTCGGTGCTGTACTCGAGCGAGCCGTGCAGCCCGGCGCCGCCCTCGATCAGCGTCAGGTTGAGATCGAACTTGGCGACCCGCGCGTCCTGGCGCAGCGGCGCCAGCACCAGCGCGCCGGGCTCAGCGGCGTCGGGCGGCGGCCTCGCCGGGCTGTGGACCAGGTTGAACATGACCTGGAACACCGGCGAGCACGCCGGATCGCGCGCGCCACCCACCGCCTCGATCACGTCGGCGAGCGGCAGCTCGGCGTGGGCCCGGGCCCCGGCGGTGACCCGCGCGGCCTGCGCCATCAGGTCGGCGAACCGCCGGTCGGGGGCGAGGTCGAGCCGCATCACGACGACGTTGATGAAGTAGCCGACCACGCGCTCGAGCTCGGCGCGGTCGCGGTGGCTGATCGGCGAGCCGATCGCCACCTCGGGATCGCGGGTGTAGCCGGCGAGCAGCGCGGCGAACCCGGCGAGCAGGGTCATGTACAGCGTCGCGCCGTGGCGCTGGCCGAGCTGGACCAGCTGGGCGTGCAGCCCGGGCGGGATCGCGAGCTCGACCGCGGCGCCGCGGTACGACTTGGCCGCGCCGCGCCGGTAGTCGGTGGCGAGCGCGAGCCTCGGCGGCAGGCCGGCGAGCTGGGTCCGCCAGTACGCGGCCTGGCGATCGAGCGCGGCGGCGTCGAACGCGCGGCGCTGCCACGCGGCGTAGTCAGCGTAGCTGACCGGCAGCGCCGGGAGCGCCGGCGCGCGGCCCGCCAGCGCCGCGCGATACAGCTCGGCCAGCTCGCCGAGCACCACGCCGGCCGACCAGCCATCGAAGATGCCCCACGGCCGGGTGATCGCCATGACGTGATCGTCGGGCCCCAGCACGATCAGGTAGACCCGGATCATGAACCGGTCCTCGGCGGCAAACGGCCGGGCCTGCTCGGCGGCGAGCAGCTCGGCCAGCGCGCGGTCATCGCCGACGTGCTCGATCGCGACCGCGAAGCCGTCCGCCGGGTGGACCTCGGCCGCGAGCCCGCCGTCGCGCGTGACGTAGCTCGTGCGCAGCACCGCGTGGCGCTCGACCAGCGCCTGGAACGCCCGCGCGTAGCACGCGTGATCGAGCGCGCCGGTGATCCGGTGCGCCTGCTGGACGTTGTCGTACGCCGCGCCGAGCTGGGCGGGCCGGGCGCGGAACCACAGCTCGCGCTGCTCGAGCGACAGCGCGCCGGCAGCCGCGCCGCCGGTGATCGGCGCGAGCTGCGCCGCGTCGGCGTCACCGCGCTCGAGCGCGGCCGCCAGCTCGGCCACGCTCGCGCTCGAAAGGATCGCCGGCAGCGCCAGCCGGGCGCCGAGCTCCTGGCGGACGCGCAGCGCCAGCCGGGTCGCGAGCAGCGAGTGGCCGCCCAGCGCCAGGAAGCTATCGTCGACGCCGACCCGCGGCAGATCGAGCACGTCCTCGATCAGCCGGCACAGCGCGCGCTCGCGGTCGCTGCGCGGCGCGACGTAACCGCGGGTCCGGACGTCGGCCTCGCCCGGCTCGGGCAGCGCGTGCTTGTCGACCTTGCCGTTGCGGGTCACCGGCAGCGCCTCGAGCACCACGAACACGCTCGGCACCATGTAGTCGGGCAGCCGGCCGCGCAGGTGCGCCTCGAGCACGCCGGACAGCGCCTGGCCGACCCGGCCGATCTGCGGGTAGTTGGTCAGCCGCGCCGCGCGGTACGCCGCCCTCGCCTGCACGCACGGCAGCGCGTCGCGCGAGAGCAGCAGATCGAGCGCGGCGGGGTCGTCCTGCGACCACGTCGCCTCGCAGCGATACCCGGCGCGCGCCGCCGCCGCGCGCAGCTCCGCCAGCTCGGCGGCGGCCGCGGCCTCGGCGGCGGTCCAGCGCGACGCGCCGGCGAGCGGCTCGACCAGCGCGCCGTCGGGCCACGCGGTCAGCCCGCGCCACAGCGCGACGTCGCCCGCGATCCGCGGGTTGGCCACGCCGGCGACGCCGAGCCGCGCCGGCAGCGCGCCGGCCGCGAGCTGCTCGCCCAGCGCGCCGAGCTCGGCCGCCTCGTACCAGGTCAGCGCCGCGGGCGCCGGCCGCGCCGGGCCGCGCCGGGTCACGACCACGTCGTAGCGATAGCTCGCCATCTCGTTGTCGCCGGCGTCCCACTTGATCAAGATGTCGACCGCGAGCGTCGGATCGCGCTCGGCGAGCCGCGCGAAGTAACTCGGGCTGACCACCAGCTCGCCCTCCTGCTGGGCGCGGCGCGCCAGCCGGCTCGCGACCACCGCCACCGGCGTGCGCGCCGCGAGCTTGCTGCGCTCGATCGCGCACAGGTGGGCGTCGAGCAGGTCGGCGTTGCGCACGTCGCCGATCAACAGCGCGCCGCCTTCCGCGAGGTGATCGAGCAGCGTGTCGATCGCGGCGTCGAGGTAGCGCCGGTTCGGGAAGTACTGGACCACCGAGTTGACGACGATCGTGTCGAACATCCGGCCGGCCAGGCCGGGCAGCCGGCCGACCGCCAGCGCGTCGCCGCGCTCGAGCGTGACGTGCGACCAGCCGCGGCGCGCGACCTCGCGCCGCACGCCGGCCAGCGCCGCCTCGGAGATGTCGATCGCGTGGACCTCGGCGCAGGCCTGCGCGTAGCGGTGCAGCAGCAGGCCGCTGCCGCAGCCGACCTCGAGCAGCCGGCGCGGCGCCAGCGCGGCGATCCGCGCCAGCGTGCCGGCGATCCAGGCCTGCATCTCGGCCGTCGGGATCGCGGCGCCGGTGTAGCTGCTGTTCCAGCCCACCAGATCGAGGCCGGCGTCCTCGGCGGCCGGGCCCCCGGCGTACTCCTCGTCGAACAGCTTCTGCCAGTGCGCGCGGTGCTCGCCGTCGAGCGCCGCGGCGTGATCGTCGAGGTAGGCCGCGGTCGGGCACACGTAGCCGACCAGCCGCCGGGTCTCGCCCGCCGACTGGGTGGTGACCACCGCGCCGGCGAGCGCGGGGTGCGCGGCGAGCGCGACCTCGATCTCGCCCAGCTCGACGCGAAACCCGCGGACCTTGACCTGATCGTCGGTCCGGCCGACGAACTCGAGCTGGCCGTCGGCCCGCCACCGCACCAGGTCGCCGGTGCGATACAGCCGGCCGCCCGGCGCGAACGGATCGGCGACGAACCGCGCCGCGGTCAGCGCCGGGTTGCCGAGGTAGCCGCGCGCCACGCCCTGCCCGCCGACCCACAGCTCGCCGACCACGCCGCGCGGCGCGAGCCGGCCGCGGTGGTCGATCACGTAGGCGGTCGATCGCTCGATCGGCGCGCCGATCGGGATCGCGCCGTCGCCGAGGTCGCGTGGGATCACGTAGCAGGTCGACGCGATCGAGTTCTCGGTCGGGCCGTAGCAGTTGACGATCGTCAGCCCGGGCTGCGCCGCGTACAGCTTGCGCACGTCCTTGACCGAGAACGCCTCGCCGCCGACGCCGAGGTAGCGCAGGCCGAGCGGCCCGGCGCTCGCCGCCTCGGCGAACGCGGGCAGGAACGCGGCCGACAGGCACATCGTGTTGACCCCGAGCGCCGCGATGCTCGCGACCAGCTGGCCGGCGTCGCGCGAGTCGCCGGCGTGGATCGCGAGCCGGCCGCCGTTGCACAGCGGGCCGAGCACCTCCTGCGAGCCGACGTCGAACGAGATCGACGAGTGCTGGAGCATCACCGTGCCGGGGTCCGACGGAAAGTACGCGCGGCTGCGCACCAGGCGGACCGCGCCGCGGTGCTCGACCTGCACGCCCTTGGGCTCGCCGGTCGAGCCCGACGTGAAGATGACGTACGCCAGGTGGCGCGGCGTGACCCCGGTGGTGCGCGCGGCCAGGCGCGTGGTCGGCTGGGCCGCGTGCGCCGCGGCGTCGGGCGCGATCGCCTCGCAGCCCTCGCCCAGCGGGCCGAGCCCGGGCTGGACGACGGCGAGCCGCAGCGCCGCGCGCTCGACGATGTGGCGGATCCGGTCGGCCGGATAACCGGGATCGATCGGCACGTAGGCGCCGCCGGCCTTAGCGATCGCGAACAGGCCGATCACCAGCTCGGGCGAGCGCTCGACGCACAGCCCGACCAGCGAGTCGGGGCCCACGCCGCGGGCGCGCAGCGCGTGGGCGAGCTGGTTGGCGCGCGCGTCGAGCTCGCGGTAGCTGACCCGGCGGCCGGCGTGCTCGATCGCGATCGCATCGGGGGTGCGCGCCGCCCAGTCCTCGAACAGCTCGAACACGCAGGCGTCGAGCGCGGGCGCCGCGGCCGGGTTCCACGCGTCGAGCAGGCGCGCGCGCTCCGCCGCCGGCACGATGTCGATCGCCGTCGCCAGCGTGCGCGCGCCGCCGTCCGCGTCGAGCGCGGCGACCAGCCCGGCCAGCGCGGCCTCGACGTAGCCGAGCACCGCCTCGGGGCCGATCGCGGCGTCGACCTGCGCGTTGAGCGACAGCTCGTCGCCCATGTCGTCGACCGACAGCCCGACCGGATAGTTGGTGCGATCGATCGCGCCCAGCCACTGGACGCCGTGATCGTCGCGGGACGCCGCCGCCGCGCGCGACTCGAAGTGGCGGACGTTGAGCATCGAGGTGAACAGCGGCGCCTCGCCGCCCAGGCCGCTGGCGCGCGCCGCCGAGATCAGCGAGCACTGCTCGAAGTCGATCAGCTGGACGACCGCGGCGTCGGCGTCGGCGATCAGCGCGCGCACCGACTTGCCGGCGAGCGAGAGCCGGAGCGGCAGCGTGTTGATGAAGTTGCCGAGCATGCGCTCGATGCCGGGCACGCCCTGGAGCCGGCCCGAGAGCACGGTGCCGAACACGACGTCGTCGCGCCCGCTGGTCGCCGCGACCACCAGCGCCCACGCCGCGTGGAACAGGCTCGCCGGGCTCAGCCGCAGCGCCTGGGCGTGGCAGCGCAGCGCCGTGGTCAGCGCTGCGGGCACCGCGCGCCGCAGCTCGCGCACGCCGCGGCCATCGCCGCGGGTATCGGTGAGCTGGAACGGCACGGTCGGCTCGCGGACGTCGCCCAGCCGCTCGCGGAAGTACGCGGCGGCGTCGCGGCTCGCCAGCTGGTGCAGCGTGTGGCCGACGAACTCGCGGTACGCCGGCGGCGGGGCCAGCGCGGCGCCGCCGCCCGCCATGTGGACCATCAGCTCGTCGAACATCAGGCGCAGCGAGGTCGCGTCCTCGATCAGGTGATGGGCGCGCACGACCACGAACCAGCGCGGCGCACCGGGATCGGCGGCGAGCTGGACGCGCAGCAGCGGCGCGCGGTCGAGCGCCATCGCGCCCTGCTCGGCCAGGAGCGCGCGGGCCTGCGCCTCGGCGTCGCGCGCCGGATCGAGCGCGACGTGCTCGACGGCGAGCGCCGCCGTGCGGTGGACGACCTGGACCGGCGCCGGCACGCCGGCTGTGACGATCGAGGTTCGCAGCGCGTCGTGGCGCGCGATCAGCGCCTCGAGCGCGGCGAGGAACCGGTCGCACACCGCGCGGTCGGGCACCGCGAGCAGGATCGGGATCACGTACGGGTCGTGCTCGGGATCGATCAGGTGGTGGAACAGGATGCCCTCCTGCGCCGGGACCAGCGGGTAGATGTCGGCCACGTTGGCCGCGCCGCCCGGCACGCTGGCGACCACCGCCGCGAGCTGCGCCGGGGTCAGCGCGACCAGCGGCAGCATCTCGGGGGTTAGCGCAAGGCAGCCGTCGGGGATCGCCGGCGGCGGCACCGCGTGGCGCGCGACCGGCGCCGCGGCGTCGATCTGAGCCGCGAGCTCGGCCAGGCTCGGCGCCTCGAACATGCCGCGCACGCTGACCGCGACGCCGCGCGCGGCGAGCCGCGCGACCAGCACGGTGATCAGCAGCGAGTGGCCGCCGAGCGCGAAGAAGTTGTCCGACGCGCTGATCCGGTCGGCCTCGAAGCCGAGGACCTCGGCCCAGCCCACGGCCAGCGCCCGTTCGGTCGCGGTCGCCGGCGCCACGTAGGCGCGCTGCGCGTGCGCCGCGAGGTCCGGCGCCGGCAGCGCCTTGCGGTCGATCTTGCCGCTCGGGTTGAGCGGCAGGCGCTCGAGCGCGACGATCGCGCCGGGCACCATGTAGTCGGGCAGCGCGCGCGCCAGGTGAGCGGTCAGCGCCGCGCGCAGCTCGCCGGCCGGCGGCGCGCCGGTCGGCACGACGTACGCGACCAGGCGGCCGTCGCGCACGATCACCACGCAGGCCGAGACCTCGGGGTGGAGCGCGAGCCGCGCCTCGATCTCGCCCAGCTCGATGCGGAACCCGCGCAGCTTGACCTGGTGGTCGATGCGGCCGAGGAACTCGAGCGTGCCGTCGGCCTGCCAGCGCACGAGGTCGCCGGTCCGGTACATCCGCGCCCCGGGGGTGAACGGGTTGTCGACGAAGCGCTCGGCGGTCAGCGCCGGGCTGTGGAGGTAGCCGCGCGCGAGCCCGACGCCGGCGATGTGGAGCTGGCCCGGGCAGCCGATCGGCTGCGGCCGATCGTGCTCGTCGAGCACGTAGAGCTGGATATTCTGGATCGGCCGGCCGATCGGCACCGTGGTGATCGCGGCGCCGGGCGGCGCCGGCCAGTAGCTGACGTCGACCGCGGCCTCGGTCGGGCCGTACAGGTTGTGCAGCGGCGCCGGGTTGCGCGCGTAGTGCCGCACGCACAGCTCGGCGGGCAGCGCCTCGCCGCTCGCGAACACCCGGCGCAGCGACGTGCAGCTCGCCCAGCCATCCTGCTCGACGATCTGGCCCAGCATCGGCGGTACGAAGTGCAGCGTGGTCACGCCGTGCGCGCGGATCGCGGACACGAGATAGCCGGCGTCCTTGTGGCGCTCGGGCTCGGCGATCACCAGCCGGGCGCCGAACAGCAGCGGCCAGAACAGCTCCCACACCGAGACGTCGAAGCTGAACGGCGTCTTCTGCAGCACCACGTCGTCGGCGCCGAGCGCGTACTCGCGCTGCATCCACTCGACGCGGTTGACCGCGGCGCGGTGCTCGATCATCACGCCCTTGGGCACGCCGGTCGAGCCCGACGTGTAGATGACGTACGCCAGGTGGTGAGCCACGGCGCGCTCGTGGCGCGCGCCACCTGGCGCCGGCGCCGGACCGGACAGCGACCCGTCGGGCAGCACGGCCAGCACGTCGCGCGCGCCCGCCAGCGCGGCGGGATCGAGCCGCGCGGCGACGTGCGGCTGGGTCACCACGACCTGCGCGTCCGAGTGCGCGATCATGTACGCCAGCCGCTCGGCGGGGTACCCCGGCTCGAGCGGCAGGTACGCGCCGCCGGCCTTGAGGATGCCGTAGATCGCCGAGACCAGCTCGGCCGCGCGCGCCATGCACACGCCGACCACGCTGTCCGGGCCCACGCCCCGCGCGCGCAGCGCGTCCGCGATCCGCTCGGCGCGGGCGTCGAGCTCGGCGTAGCTCCACGCGCGGTCGCCGAACACCACGGCGGTGCGCGCCGGCCCGCGCCGGACCTCGGCCTCGAACAGCTCGTGCAGGCAACGCTCCGACGAGAACGGGTGCGCCGTCGCGTTCCACCCGGCGACGACCTGGTGGTGCTCGGCGGCGTCGAGCAGCGCGGCGCCCGACACCCGGCCGCCCGGCTCGGCGACCACCGCGCCGAGCGCGGTCACGTAGTGCGCCATGAACCGATCGATCGTCGCGCGATCGTAGAGATCGGCGTTGTACTCGACCGCGCCGCGCAGCCCGCCGCCGGTCTCCTGGATCTCGAGCGTCAGATCGAACTTGGTGAGCGGGAACGCCAGCTCGAGCTGCGACACCGCCACGCCGGGCAGCGCGTCGCCGAACGCCGGCATGCCCTGCTGCAGGATGAACATGACCTGGAACAGCGGCGCATAGCTGGCGCTGCGCTCGAGCTGCAGCGCGTCGGCCACGCTCTCGAACGGCACGTCCTGGTGCGCGTACGCCGCGAGCGCGGTGCGCCTGGTCCGGGCGAGCAGCTCGACGAAGCTGGGGTCGCCCGACAGGTCGCAGCGCATCACCAGGGTGTTGATAAACAGCCCGATCAGCCGCTCGAGCTCGGGCCGCGGCCGGTTGGCGATCGGCGTGCCGATCGCCAGGTCGTCCTGCCCCGTGCAGCGCCGCAGCACCAGCGCGAACACCGCGAGCAGCGTCATGTACAGCGTCGCGCCGTGCTGCTCGCTCAGCCGCCGCGCCTGGTCGGCGAGCGGCCGCGGCAGCGCGAACCACGCCTGGCCGCCGCGGTAGGTCTTGCGCGCCGGGCGCGGCCGGTCGGCCGGCAGCGTGACGTGCGGGTCGAGCCCGGCGAGCTGCTGCGTCCAGTAGCCGACCTGGCGCTCGAGCGTGGCGCCGGTCAGCCAGCCGCGCTGCCAGCGGGCAAAGTCGGCGTATTGCAGCTCGAGCGCCGGCAGCGGCCGGCCGGCGTACCCCGCGATCAGCTCCTCGAACAGCACGCTGAGCGACCAGCCGTCGGCCACGATGTGGTGCATCACGACCAGGAGCACGTGATCGTCGTCGGCCCGGCGCAGCAGCCGGATCCGGATCAGCCGGTCCGCCGCGAGGTCGAACGGGGTCAGCGCCTCGGCGGTGGCGAGCGCCGCCAGATCGCGGCCCGGCGCCAGCGGCTCCACGCGGACCACGCCCGCGGCCGGCGCGTCGACCACCTGGCCCGGCGTGCCGTCGGTCTCGACGAACCGCGTCCGCAGCGCCGCGTGGCGCGCGATGATCGTCTCGAGCGCACCGCACAGCGCGGCCGGGTCGAGCGCGCCGCGCAGCTCGAGCGCGAACGGGATGTTGTAGTGCGCGCTCGGCCCCTCGAGCCGGTCGAGGAACCACAGCCGCTGCTGGGCGAACGACAGCGGCTCGGGCGTGCCCGGCGGGCTCGCCCGGCGCGGGATCCGGGTCAGCGACGACACGTCGATGCCGTCCTGCTGGAGCAGGCGGATCAGCGCCTGCTGCTTGTCGGGCGGCAGCGCGTGGATCCGCCGGACCATCGCCTGCAGCTTCTCGGGTTCGATCACAGGGCCTCCAGGTCGTCGAGCTGCTCGAGCAGCGCGAGCCGCTCGAGGATCTTGTCGGCGTGGGCCGCGAGCGGATCGGGCACGGCGGGCGCGCGGCGCTCGAGCTCGGCCGCGAGCTCGGCGATCGTGGCCTGGTCGAAGATCGTCTGGATCGGCAGCTCGACGCCTGTGCGCTGCTTGAGCTGGTTGACCAGGCGGGTGACCAGCAGCGAGTTGCCGCCGGCCGCGAAGAAGTTGGCGTCGACGCTGACCGTCGCGGGGTCGATCTGGACCAGCGCGGCCCAGACCTCGGCGACCAGGCGCTCGGCCGGGCTGCGCGGCCGGATCGCCCGCGCGGCGCGATCCTGGATCTGCTCGGGCGGCGGCAGCGCCCGGTGATCGAGCTTGCCGTGCGCGGTCAGCGGCAGCTCGTCGAGCAGCACGTACGCCGCGGGCGCCATGTAGTCGGGCAGCTGGCGGCCCAGCTCACTTTGCAGCTCGCGGACCAGCGCGGCCGGGCTCGCCCAGCGCGGCGCGGGGCGATGCGGCACCGCGGCGCGCTGGATCACGGCGCCCGGCCGGATCGCATAGATGTTGTACAGCGGGGTGTGCTCGAGCAGCTGGTTGTCCTGCACGACGATCAGCGCGTAGCCGTGGCCGCGCAGCAGCGCGCTGATCTCGGCGAGCCGGCCGTCGACGTCGTGGACCTCGACGACGAGCTGACGGATCCGGGGCCAGTCGCCGGCCGCGATCCCGCGCAGGACCTCGAGCTCGGCGTTCTCGACGTCGAGCTTGAGCAGATCGATGCGCTCGATCGCCTGCTCGCGCATCACCTGCGAGATCGTCCGGAGCTCGCAGGTGAACTGCTCGCTGTCGAGCCGGGCGTCGGCCAGCTCGCCGAGCTGGGCGTCGCTGAGCCCGGCGCCGCCGGCGTCCTGGTTGCGGAAGAACGACTGGGTCAGCTGGCGCGCCTGGTCGCCGGTCGTCCGGCTGCTCGAGATCACCGTGTTGTGGCGGTAGAACGTGAAGCGCTCGACCTTGGCCTCGGCGGCGAGGCCGAACGGGAACACCTGCGCGGTCAGCTCGTGCAGCGCGACGTTGCGGCGCAGCGACTCGAACAGCGGCGGGATCGGCTCGAACGCGTAGATCTGCGCGCCGCGTCGGTGCTGGCCGGCGAACAGCGTGAACATGCCGATGTTGGCGCCGACGTCGAACACCACGTCGCCGTCCTCGATCGTGATGCCGTGGCGCAGGTACTCGAGCTTGGTGAAGATCTCGTCGTACAGGAACTCGGTCTCGCTCTTGTTGTGGTGGAACAGGGTCAGCCCGTCGGGCAGCGCGTGGCTGCGCGCCGCGGCCTCGGGCTCGGTGCGCTGCACGTGGAGCCAGTTGCGGACCGGGAACGCGGTGTCGCGCGCAGGGACCACGTAGGCGACCAGCCGGCGATCGTGCTCGCCGTAGTCGCGCGCGACCACGCGGGCGTCGGCGACCCCGGCGTGGCCGCCGAGCCGGGCCTCGATCTCGCCCAGCTCGATGCGGAACCCGCGGATCTTGACCTGCAGGTCGTTGCGCCCCAGGTAGTCGAGGCTGTCGCCGACCAGGCGGCCGAGATCGCCGGTCCGGTACATCCGCGCGCCGGGCGCGGCGCGAAAAACATCGTGCACGAAGCGCTCGGCGGTCAGCTCGGGCCGGTTCAGGTAGCCGCGCGCGACGCCCGCGCCGCCGACGTAGATCTCGCCGACCGCGCCCGGCGGCACCGGCCGGCCGCGGCGATCGAGCAGGTAGATCTGCAGGTCCGAGATCGCGACGCCGATCGGGCTCGCCGCGCGCTCGGTGTCGGCCAGGGTCACCGGCCGGTAGGTCACGTGCACCGTGGTCTCGGTGATGCCGTACATGTTGACCAGCCGGGTCGCGCGGTTGCGGTCGCGGGTCAGCCACGGCCGCAGCGCGGCGACGTCGAGCGCCTCGCCGCCGAAGATCACGCAGCGCAGCCGGTGAGCGTCGGCGCGCTCGGCCTGCGCCGCCATCAGCTGGCGGAACGCGCTCGGCGTCTGGTTGAGCACGGTGACGCCGGCGCGGCACACCAGCTCGTAGAACGCGCCCGGGTCGCGCGTGATCGCCTGCGGGACGATCACGAGCCGGCCGCCCCACAGCAGCGCGCCCCAGATCTCCCACACCGAGAAGTCGAACGCGATCGAGTGGAACAGGCTCCACACGTCGTCGCGGCCGAACCCGAACCACGGCTGGGTCGCGGTGAACAGCCGCACGACGTTGCCGTGCTCGACCATCACGCCCTTGGGCGCGCCGGTCGAGCCCGAGGTGTAGATGATGTACGCCAGGTGCGACGGCGTCAGGCCGACCGCCTCGGGCGACGGATCGTGCGCCGGCTGGCGCGCCCAGTGCTCGGCGTCGCGGCGCAGGTCGATCACGGCCAGGTCCGCCGGCCAGCCCGCGTCGGGCTGCGCCAGCTCGGCCGGCAGCGCGCCATCGACGAGCAGGGCGCGTGGCGCGCTGTCGCGCACCAGGTAGCGCAGCCGGTCGGCCGGGTACGCCGGATCGAGCGGCACGTAGGCGCCGCCGGCCTTGAGCACCGCGAGCACCGCGATGATCAGCTGCTCGCTGCGCGGCATGCACAGCGCGACCCGGACGTCGGGGCCGACGCCGAGCCCGCGCAGGTGGTGGGCGAGCCGGTTGGCCGCGGCGTTGAGCTGGCCGTAGCTCGTGGTCGCGCCGTCGAGCTCGAGCGCGATCGCGTCGGGCTGGCCGGCGGCGGTGGCCTCGAACCACGCGTGCAGGCAGCGCCCGACGCGCGGATCGGAGGCCGGGGCGGCGCGCCAGGCGCCGACCATGCGGGCGCGCTGCGCCGCCGGCAGCACGTCGAGCGCGAGCGCGGGCCGGCGCGCGCCGTCGGGGGTGGCGAGCGCGATGACCAGCGCCGCCATCGCGGTCGCCAGATAGTCGAGCACCTGCCCGGCGTCCTGCGCCTGGTCGATCTGGGCGTCCAGCGAGTACGCGTGGCCCAGATCGTCGACCGAGACCGCGATCGGGTAGTTGCTGCGCTCGAGCACGCCGGTCAACGACCGGATGCCCAGGCGCGCCAGCTCGGCCTCGTCGATGCGATCGGCGGACTCGAGGTGGCGATAGTTGAAGATCGCGTTGAACAGCGGCAGCTCGCGCGCCACCCCGCTGGCGCTGCGCGCGACCGCGAGCGGCGTCTGCTCGTGGCGGATCAGCTCGCGCAGCAGGCGGTCGGTGTCGCGCACCAGCTGCTCGGCGCTGGACCCGGTGAGGTCGACGCGCAGCGGCAGCGTGTTGATGAAGTTGCCCAGCATGCGATCGATGCCCGGCGTGGCGCCGAGCCGGCCCGACAGCACGCTGCCGAACACGACGTCGTCGCGCCCGCTGCACGCGGCGACGACCAGCGCCCAGCCGGCGTGGAACAGCGTCGCCGGGCTGACCTGGAGCTGGCGCGCGCGCGCCCGGATCTCGCGGCCGAGCGCGGGGTCGAGCGGCCGGCGCAAATCGCGGACCCGGCGGCCGTCGCCGTGCACGTCGGCCAGCTCGAACATCACGGTCGGCTCGGTGACGTCGCCGAGCAGCCGGGTGAAGAACGGCCGCGGATCGAGCGCGGCGGCCAGGCGCTGGCCCTGGGCGATGAAGCTGCGGTACGGCACCGACGGCGGCAGCGCGTCGCCGCGGCCGGTCAGCACGGCGACCAGCTCCTTGAACAGGAAGCCGAGCGAGGTCGCGTCGTCGACCAGGTGGTGGAGGTGGAGCACCAGCACGTGGTCGCCGCCGGCGAGCGGCGCGACCCGGACCCGGACCAGCGGCGCGCGATCGAGCCGGATCGTGTGCGGCTCGGCGAGCAGCTCGGCGACCCGGGCCTCGACCGCGGCGCGCTGGACCGGCAGCCACTCGGGCTCGAGCGGCGCGCGGCGGACGACGACCTGGACCGGCGCGCGCACGCCCTCGGTCACGATCGCGGTGCGCAGCACGTCGTGGCGCGCGATCACCGCCTCGAGCGCGGCGAGCAGCGCGTCGACCCGGTCGCGCGACGCCAGCGCGAACACGCCGGTCAGCACGTAGGGGTCGTGCCCGGCCTCCTTGAGCGAGTGGAACAGCATGCCCTCCTGCAGCGCGGCCAGCGGGTAGATGTCGGCCACGTTGCCGGCACCGCCCGGCACCGCGGCGGTGATCGCCGCCAGCTCGCGCTCGTCGAGCGCGATCAGCGGCAGCATCTCGGGCGTCAGGCGCGCGCAGCCCTCGGGGATCGCGGCGGCGGGCGCGGCGGGCTCGCTGGCCCCGTCCGCGCGATCGATCGCGGCGGCGAGCTCGCCGAGCGAGCCGGCGGCGAACGCGGCGTGGATGTCGCAGCGCAGGCCGTGCGCGGCGAGCCGGGCGACCAGGCGCGGGACCAGCAGCGAGTGGCCGCCGAGCGCGAAGAAGTGATCCGCCATGCTCAGCTCGCCGGGCGCGATCGCGAGCAGCTCGCCGCAGATCGCGAGCAGCGTGCGCTCGGTGTCGCTGGCGGGCGCGACGTGGCCGCGCCGCGCGTAGGCCGCCAGCCCGGGCGCCGGCAGCGCGCCGCGGTCGAGCTTGCCGTTCGCCGTCACCGGCAGCGCGTCGAGCGTGACGAACGCGCCGGGGATCATGTAGTCGGGCAGCACCCGCGCGAGCTGCGCGGTCAGCTCGGCGTGGAGCTCGCCCGCCGGGCCGGGCGCGGCGTCGCGCACGAGGTACGCCACCAGCTGCGGGTTGCCCGGCACGTCCTCGCGGACGATGACCACGCAGGCCTGCACGCCGCGGCCGCGCGCGAGCTCGGCCTCGATCTCCTCGAGCTCGATGCGGAACCCGCGCAGCTTGACCTGGTGATCGATCCGGCCGAGGAACTCGAGCGTGCCGTCGGCCTGCCAGCGCACCAGATCGCCGGTCCGGTACATCCGCGCGCCGGGCGCGAACGGATCCTCGACGAACCGCTCGCGGGTCAGCGCGGGATTGTTGAGATAGCCGCGCGCCACGCCGTCGCCCGCGATGTACAGCTCGCCGGCCACGCCGACGGGCTGGACCCGGCCCACGCCGTCGAGCACGTAGAGCTGGAGGTTGTCGATCGGCCGGCCGATCGGCACGGTGCGCAGCGCGGGGTCGGCCGGCACCGGCCAGTGGCTGACGTCGATCGCGGCCTCGGTCGGGCCGTACAGGTTGACGATCGCCGCGCGGTTGACCGCGTAGTGGCGCGGCGGCAGCTCGGCGGGCAGCGCCTCGCCGCTGCAGAACACCTGGCGCAGCGACGTGCAGTCCGCCCACGCCGGCTGGTCGACGACCAGGCGCAGCATCGGCGGCACGAAGTGCAGCGTCGTGACCCCGGCGCGCCGGATCAGCGCGATCAGGTACGCGGGATCCTTGTGGCGCTCGGGCTCGGCGATCACCAGCCTGGCGCCGGCGATCAGCGGCCAGACCAGCTCCCACACCGAGACGTCGAAGCTGAACGGGGTCTTGTGCAGCACCACGTCGCCGGCGTCGAGCGGGTATGCGCGCTGCATCCACTCGATGCGGTTGACCGTGGCGCGGTGCTCGGTCATCACGCCCTTGGGCTTTCCGGTCGAGCCCGACGTGTAGATCACGTAGGCCAGGTGGCGCGAGGTCAGGCCGTGCGCGCGCACGTCGAGCAGGGTGGTCGGGGCCGCGCCGGCCGCGAGCTGGCCATCGGGGGCGAGCCGGACGACGTCGCGCACCGCGCCGAGCGCCGGGACCTCGAGCCCGGCCAGGGCGACGACGACGCGGGCGCCCGAGTCGGCGATCATGTACGCCAGCCGGGCCTCGGGATAGCCGGGCTCGAGCGGCAGGTACGCGCCGCCGGCCTTGAGGATGCCCCACGCGCCGATCACCAGCGCGAGCGAGCGCTCCATGCACAGGCCGACCACGCTGTCGGGGCCGACGCCGCGGGCGCGCAGCGCGTGGCCGAGCGCGGTGGTGCGGGCGTCGAGCTCGGCGTAGCTCAGCGCCTGGTCGCCGAACACCAGCGCGGTGCGCCCCGGATCGCGCGCGACCGCGGCGGCGAGCAGCTCGGGCAGGCACGCGTCGCGCGCGTAGTCGTGCGCGGTCGCGTTCCAGCCGGCGACCAGCTGGTGGCGCTCGCCGGGCGAGAGCAGGTCGTAGCTGGCGAGCGATCGCGTCGGATCGGCGAGCAGCGCGCCGAGCAGTTGCTGGTAGTGGCCGAGCAGCCGCGCCATGTCGCCGGCGGTGAACCGCGCGGCGTCGTACTTGAGGTGGAGGCCGTAGCCGCCGCCGTGCTCGAGCACCTCGAGCGCCAGCTTGAGCTCGCCCTCCTGCGCGATGCCGTCGACGAACTCGAGCGCCGACGCCAGCCCGCCGCGCCGCGCGTCGCCGGTGACGTGCAGGATGGCCTGGTTCTGGAACACGAACGCGACCTGGAACACCGGCGACTCGCCGGCCGGGATCGCGGCCGCGAGCTCCTGCACGATGCGCGGGAACGGGTACGCGGCGTGATCGACGCCGTCGGCGAGCACCAGGTCGAGCTCGTCGAGGTGCGCGCGCAGCGAGGCGTCGTGCCGCACGGTCTGGCGCAGCGGCATCATGTTGACGAAGTAGCCGATCGTGTCGGCGAGCTCGGGCCACGGCCGGCCCATGAACGGCACGCCGATCACGAGGTCGCTCGCGCCGCTGTAGCGCTGCAGCACGAGCTGGAACGCGGCGAGGAACACGACGACCGGCTTGACCGCGTGGTCCGCGCAGAACGCGCGCAATGCGGCGGTCGGGTCGTCACCCAGCGCGGCGCGGCAGCTCGCCCCGATCGCGGGCGCGTCGCCGGCGACCGGGCGCTCGATGTCGAGCCGCAGCGCGGCGGGCGCGCCGGCCAGCTGGCCGCGCCAGAAGTCGCGGTGGGCCGCGCCCTGCGCGCCGGCGAGCAGCTCGGCCTCCCAGCGGACGAAGTCTTCATACGGCGCGGCCGCTGCGGCCGCGGGCGCGGCGGTGCCGGCCGCGAGCGCGTCGTAGGCCGCGAGCAGCGCGCGCAGGAGCACCGGGGTCGACGCGCCGTCGAACACCAGGTGGTGGACGACGATCAGCACGAAGGCGTCGCCCGCCGGCCGGCTGTACACGAACGCGCGGGCGAGGCTGTCGCGCGCGAGGTCGAACGGCCGCCGGGCCGCGCCGTCCAGCCAGGCCAGCGCCCGGGCCTCGTCGTCGTCGCGCGCCTGCTCGTGATGGAACGCGGGCGCGCCGGCGCGCGGCACGAGGTACGGCACGCCGTCGTCCTCGATCACCTGGCTGGCGAGCTGGGCGTGGTCTGCGACCACGTGCTCGAACGCGGCGCGCAGCGTGTCGACGGCGAGGCCGGCGCGGATCCGGACGCAGATCGGCACGTTGTAGACGTCGGAGCCGGGCGCGAGCGCGTGGAGCAGCCACAGGCCGCGCTGGCCCTCGGACAGCGCGCGCCGCGGCGCCTCGGGCTGCAGCTGGCGATAGAACGCGAGCACGTCCTCGGTCGAGAGCTTGCCCGCCTGAAATCCCGCGAGAACTTGATCTTCGGTCACGCGCCGGTTCCTTCCTTCATGAGCCGCTTGAGATCGTCGAGGCTGACCTTCCCTTGCCGGAAGGCCTCGAGCGCCTGCGCCTTGCCGTTGTGGGCGCCGCCGGGGGTCGTCGGGGTCGTCGGGGTCGTCGGGGTCGTCGGGGTCGTCGGGGTCGTCGGGGTCGGGGCGCGGCCGGCGATCCGGTCGGCGATCCGCGCCAGCGTCCGGCACTCGGCGACGTCGCGCGCCGACAGCGCGACGCCGTGGTCGCGCTCGAGCCCGCGCGCCAGCCGCGCCCACAGGATCGAGTCGACGCCGAGGTGGTGCAGGTCGCGATCGACCGGCAGCGCGCCCGGCGCGACGCCGAGCAGCGCGGCGCAGCGCGCGGCCAGGTAGTCGAGCAGGCCGCGCGCGCGGTCGGTGCCGAGCGGCGCCGCCGGAGGCGCGGACATCGTCGCGGCCGCAGGTGCGGACACCGGCGCGGCCGCGGCCGGAGGCGCGGATACCGGCGCGGATACCGGCGCGGACACCGGCGCGGATACCGGCGCGGATACCCGCGCGGATGCCGCCTGGGCGCCAGCCCAGTAGCGCTGGCGCACCAGCACCGCGCCGGGCAGCGGGATCAGCCGGCCGCCGGCCAGCCGATGCCACGGCAGCGCGCTGCCGCGCACCCACAGCGCAGCCAGCCGCTCGAGATCGCCGTCGTCGGCCAGCGCGGCAATGAACGCCTCGCCGCGCGCGCCGAGCAGCACGTCGGCGAGCGGCGACGCGTCGCGCTCGACGTTGCCGCGCTGCAGCTCGGGCCCGTCGTCGCCCGCGGCCAGCGCGCGCAGCCGGTCGAGCAGCACCGGGCGCGAGCCGGCGACGAA
>DASWOO010000011.1:0-4756 GCA_036404335.1 Kofleriaceae bacterium | reverse complement strand
CGCGCTCGAACCCGGCGACGTACACCAAGGCGTTCGACCTGATCCGCGAGCTGTATGCGCAGATGCCGCAGGCCCGGACCTACGGCTATCAGGCCGGCCGGTTCTCGTTCAACGTGTCCGCCAAGCAAGGCGGCGGGCGGTGCGAGGCGTGCGAGGGCGCCGGCGTCCGCGAGGTCGAGATGCACTTCCTGCCCAACGTGTTCGTGACCTGCGAGGTGTGCAAGGGCCAGCGCTACAACGACGCGACCCTGCGCGTGACCTACAAGGACAAGACCATCGCGCAGATCCTCGACACGCCGATCGACGAGGCCGCGGTGCTGTTCCAGCACCACAAGCAGCTGTCGCGGATCATGAACACGCTGATCGATGTCGGCCTTGGCTACCTGTCGCTCGGCCAGCCGGCGACCACGCTGTCGGGCGGCGAGGCCCAGCGGATCAAGCTGGCCCGCGAGCTTGCCCGGGTCCAGACCGGGCGGACCCTGTACCTGCTCGACGAGCCGACCACGGGCCTGCACTTCGGCGACGTCAAGAAGTTGCTCGAGGTGCTCGACCGGCTGGTCAACAGCGGCAACACCGTGCTGGTCATCGAGCACAACCTCGACGTGATCAAGACCTGCGACTGGATCATCGACATGGGGCCCGAGGGCGGCGCCGCCGGCGGCGAGGTCATCGCGGTCGGCACGCCCGAGCAGGTCGCGCAGGTCGCGGCGAGCTACACCGGCCAGTTCGTCAAGCCGCTGCTCGACCGGGCGCGGCGGCCGCGGCCGCACAGCGGCAGCGGCGCGAGCGGCAAGCCCAAGGCGCGCAAGCCGCGGGTCGTCGACGTCGCGGCGACCGACGCCGGGAACTGACGCCGCCGGCGATCCGGCTGCGAAGGTCGGCCGTGGCCGACCTCCGGCGGCGGCGCGACGTTCGCGCTGAGCTGGCCGGCGAGCTTACCGCATTCTGCTACGCTCCGGCGTAACCCAATGCTGATCGCCCTGCTCGGCACGCCGTGGTCCGCCCAGCTGCGCAGCGCGCTGTCCGACGTCGGCTTGGTCGTCGGCCCCGCCGAGCGTGCCGCGCTGCGCCTGGTCGCCAGCGACCGGCCGCCCAGCCCGCCGCCGCGCTCGCCGTGGCTGTGGTGCCCGCCGGCCGAGCCCAGCACGCGCGACACGATGGACGCCGTGATCGCCGGCGCCTACGACGTCGTGCCGACCGGCGACACCTGCGCGCACATCGTCAAGCGCCGGTTCGAGGAGCTCGCGGTCCGGGTCACCGCCGGCGAGCCGCCCGACGGCTACATCGCGCACAGCGCGCCGGCGCGTCGGATGCTGGCCGAGCTCGACCGGGTCGCGGCGACCTCGATGGCCGTGCTGCTGGTCGGCGAGACCGGCACCGGCAAGGACGTCGCCGCGCGCCACCTGCACGCGCGCTCGGGCCGGACCGGCAAGCTGGTGCCGATCAACTGCGCGGCGATCCCCAACGAGATGATCGAGGGCGAGCTGTTCGGCTACGTCCGCGGCGCGTTCTCCGGCGCGGTCGCCGACTACGAGGGCCTGCTGCGCGCGGCGTCGGGCGGCACCGTGTTCCTCGACGAGGTCGACGACACGCCCAAGACCCTGCAGATCAAGCTCCTGCGCGTGCTCGAGGATCACGTGGTCGGCCGGCTCGGCGAGTCGAGCCAGCGCGCGGTCGACTTCCGGGTGATCGCCGCGACCAACCGCGACCTGGGCGAGCTGGTCCGGCGCGGCGAGTTCGGCGCCGATCTGTACCAGCGGCTCGCGATCGTCCGGATCGAGCTGCCGGCGCTGCGCAACCGGCTCGAGGACATCCCCGAGCTCGCCGCCCACCTGATCGCGCGGTTCTACCGCGAGGAGCCGGCGGCGCAGCACCGCGTGGCCCGGCTGACCGGGCCGGCGCTCGGCGCGCTCGAGCGCTACCCGTGGCCGGGCAACGTCCGCGAGCTGCGCAACGTGCTGTTCCAGGCGCTGGTCGGCAAGCGCGCCGGCGACGAGCTCCTGCTCTCGGACCTGCCCGAGCACGTCGTGCGCGGCCAGCCGGCGAGCGGGGATCCGGATCCCGCGGCCGGCGGCGTGGGGCCCGCGGTCGGTGACGCCAGCCCGATCAACCGCGCCGCCCTCGCCCGGCTGATCGACGGCGGCGAGATGAACCTGCGCGAGCTCCGCGACGCGCTGGAGCGCACCGCCCTCGAGCTCGCCCTGGCCCGGGCGGGCGGCAGCCCCGCCCGCGCCGCGCGCCTGCTCGGCGAGGTCGGCCGCGGCAGCTCGACCGACCCCGGCGGCACGGTGCGCGCGATGATGCGGCGCCACGGCCTGGTCTGACAACGAACACCTGGCGCCTGGCGCTACAGCTCGGCGGCGGTGAAGGTCAGGACCTGGGCGATGTCGTCGGCGCCGGTCGCCAGCATCACCAGCCGGTCGAAGCCCAGCGCGATCCCCGCCGACGGCGGCAGGCCCTCGGCGAGCGCGGCGACAAGCTTCTCGTCGATCGGATAGACCGCGCGGCCGCGGGCGCGCCGGGTCGCCTGGTCGTGCTCGAAACGCGCGCGCTGCTCGACCGGATCGGTCAGCTCGCCGAACGCGTTGGCCAGCTCCAGGCCGCCGACGTACGCCTCGAACCGCAGCGCGGTCGCCGGGTCGTCGGGCCGCCGGCGCGCCAGCGCGGCGAGCGGCGCCGGCCAGTCCTCGACGATCATCGGCCGATCGAGCGCGGCCAGCGCCGGATCGACCCGCGCCAGCCACGCGGCGAAGAACGCGTCGTCCCACGCGGCGTCGCCGGCGACCTCGATGCCCGCGGCGCGCACCCTGGCGACGAGCGCTGCCGCCGGCTCGTCGCCGGTGACCTCGACGCCGGCCCAGCGCTGCAGCGCCTGGCGCACGGTGATCCGCGGCCACGGCGGCGCGACCGAGATCTCCCGGCCGCCGGCGCGCGCGATCGGCGCGCCCGCCACCGCCGTCACCACCGCGGCGACCAGCTGCTCGGTGTCGCCGACGATCGCGTCCAGCTCGGCGTGGCCGCGGTACCACTCGACCATCGTGAACTCGCCGGCGTGGTGCGGGCCACGCTCGTTGCCGCGGAAGCACTTGCAGACCTGGTAGATCCGCTCGAACCCGGCCGCGAGCAGCCGCTTCATCTGGTACTCGGGCGACGTGATCAGGTAGCCGTCGCCGGCGGCCATCGCGTCGAGGTGGATCTCGAGCCCCGGGCTCGGCACCAGCAGCGGGGTCTCGACCTCGACGAAGTCCTCGCCGGCGAAGTAGCCGCGCAGCGCGGCCAGGGCCCGCGCCCGGGCCTGCAGCGCGACCATCCGGCCGCGCGGCAGGCGCGCGACCTCGGTGCCCGGTCCCGGATAATCACCGCCGGGGTAGGCGCGGACGACCGCGGCGGCATCGACCAGGTCGCCCGGCCGCCACCGCGAATCGGCCGCGATCCTGGCGTCCCCACGCTCGCCGCGCAGGATCGCCCACGCGCCGTCGATCGCCAGGATGCGACCGCGGCGCGGCGAGCTCACTTGTTGACGCGCTCGACGTATTCTTGCGTGCGCGTATCGATCTTGATCGTGTCGCCGATGCGGATGAACAGCGGGACCGCGACCTCGGCGCCGGTCTCGACCGTGGCCGGCTTGGTGACGTTGCCGCTGGTGTCGCCGCGGACGCCCGGCTCCGACGCCGTGACCTCGAGCAGGATGAACGTCGGCAGGGTGACGTCGACCGGGCGCTCGTTGAAGAACACCACCGTGCACGGCAGGTTGTCCTTCATCAGCGCGTGCGCCGGGCCGATCAGGTCCGAGCCGATGGTGACCTGCTCGTAGCTGGTCTGGTCCATGAAGACCAGATCGGTGCCCTCTTTATAGAGGAACTGCATGTCGCGGGTCTCGACGTTCGCCGGCTCGAGCTTCTCGCCCGAGCGGATGTTGCGCTCGACGACCGCGCCGCTCAGCAGGTTCTTGAACTTGGTGCGCGTGAACGCCGCGCCCTTGCCGGGCTTGACGAACTGGAACTCGATCACCGTGTACGGGTTCCCGTCCATCAACACCTTCAGGCCCTTGCGGATATCGGACGTGTCGTACATGGCCCGGACGTTTACCCTGCCAGGAGCGCTGATGTCAAACCGCGATTCAGCCCGCTTGCCGACAGGTCAGCGGTAAGGGATAAGCACCGCGATGGATGCCGCGGCGCACTATCGCGACCTGCTCGCCCTGGGTCGCGACGAGTTCCTCGCCGTCGCCGCGCCGGCCGCGCTGGTCCGCCGGCGAGCGGCGTCCGCCGAGCCGAGCCTGACCGGTCAGACCCTCACGGTCGACCTCGACGAGCTCGAGGGCGATCCCGGCGAGGCGCCGCCGGCCGACCTCGAAGTCTACCCCTTGGCCAAGAAGCCGGGCGCGTCGTTCCCCGACCGGATCACGATCGGCCGGACGGCCAATAATGATGTGGAGATCGCCGACGCGTCGGTGTCTCGGCTGCACGCCTACGTCCGGACCCGCCAGCCCGGCAACTGGGTCGTGGCGGACGCCGGCTCGAAGAACGGCAGCTGGCTCGACGATACAAGGCTCGAGCCGCGGCGCGAGGTCGCGCTCGCGCCCGGCAGCGCGCTCCGGCTGGGCGATGTCGCGCTGGCGTTCTATCCATCCGATCACCTGTTCGACTTGCTAGGAGGACGCTGATGACCGTCGACAAATGGGACCAACGCCAGCTCTGCGCCGACGGGGCGTGCACCGGGGTGATCGGGCCGGAGGGCACGTGCAAGACCTGCG
>DASWOO010000010.1:0-3027 GCA_036404335.1 Kofleriaceae bacterium | reverse complement strand
GGCGCGGAGCGTGACCGACGCCGGCATGTAAGCCGGCGCAACACCTCGGATCTAGACGTCCGAATTGACCCGTCCAGGTTCTCGGGTTACCCGTATGTCTCTCATGGCAGCCCCACGTCCGAGTCGCCGGCGTCCGTTCTTTGCGGGGCGGCGCAAGGCCGCGCGCCGGGCCCGCCAGATGCTGCCGATGGGCCTGCCCACGCCGCTGCGCACGGCGTCGAGCCCGAGCGATGACGCGGTCGTCCGCGTGCTCGGCTCCGGCGACCAGGCGTTCCAGCAGATCGTCGAGAAGGTCCGCAACGCCGAGCGCTCGGTCGAGATCCGCGCGTTCCTGTGGCGCGACGACGAGGCCGGCAACATGCTTGGCGACGCCGTGCTCGCCGCCGCCAACCGCGGCGTGAAGATCACGATCCACAAGGACAAGATCGCGGCGGTCTACGAGTACACCGGCGGCAACAAGCAGAGCTTCTTCCACAAGCGGGTCGACCCGATCCGCGGCCTCCAGGCCTGGGTGCTCGGCGCGGTCTACCGCGCGCCGGGCTCGTTCAAGCAGCGGCCCAACTCGCTCGCCCAGCAGATCGTCGCGCACCCCAACATCCGGGTCGAGCACCAGCGCAAGCGGTTCGACCACAGCAAGCTCTACATCATCGACGACAAGACCCTGGTCCTGGGCTCGATGGGCATCGGCGACAACCACCGCCACGACTGGATCGACATCATGGTCGAGGTCGAGGGTGCCCAGCACATCGAGCGGCTGCGCGAGCGCATGGCCGGGCTCGACGAGTTCGATCCGTCGCGCGGCATCGACTTCCTGGTCCACAGCCGCGAGGCCCACCGCAAGAACAGCTGCCCGATGATCAGCCACCGGCTGGCGCTGATCGACGCCGCCGAGCAGTCGCTGACCGTCGAGATGGCCTACCTCAGCGACCGCCGGTTCACCGCGGCGCTCGCCCGCGCGGTCCAGCGCGGCGTCGAGGTCCACATGGTCACCGCCGACCAGGCCGACGTGCTCGCCAACATCAACCGCGCGACCTGCGACGCGCTGATGCGGCTGACCGGCGCGCCCGACAACCTGCGGATCACGCTGGTGCCGCGCATGGTCCACTCCAAGGTGGTCGTGATCGATCACCGGTTCGTCGACATCGGCTCGGCGAACTTCACGCCGCTGTCGCACGGCGTGTACGACGAGATCAACCTGTTCGCCGACTCGGCGCCCTTCGCCCACGCGGTCGAGGCCGAGATCGGCCGGCACTGCGAGGACAGCCGGGTCGCGGAGTCGCGGCTGTCGTACCGCAAGATGTTCTCGGGGCTCGAGCGCGCGATCATGGCGTACCAGTCGCGCCGGGGCGGGTAGGGCCGGTGGTCTCGACGATCGACCCCGGCGAGCGCGCCAAGCAGGAGCGCCGCCGCCAGATCCTGTCGGCGGCCAAGGCGGTGTTCGCCGAGGCCGGATACAACGGGGCGTCGATCCACGCGATCATCGAGCGCGCGCAGATCGCGCGCGGCACGTTCTATCTGTACTTCCAGAGCAAGGCCGCGGTCTTCGACTCGATCCTCGATCAGGCGATGGCCGACCTCCGCGCGCGGCTCAAGCGCATCGAGGTCGCCGACCCGGGCGCGCCGCCGGTGCAGGTCCAGCTGCGCGATCAGGTGATCGCGACGCTCGAGTACGTCGTCGACGATCGCCCGCTCGCGACCCTGCTGCTCTCGGCCGGCCACACCCCGGACGTCGACGCCAGCGAGCGCCTCGACCTGTTCTTCGCCGAGGTCCGCAGCCTGCTGCAGCGCGCGCTCGAGACCGGCATGGAGATCGGCCTGGTCCGCCGCTGCCAGTCCGAGCTGATCGCTGCGGCGATGCTCGGCATGATCCGCGGCGTGATCGAGCTGCTTGTCCGCCGCACGGACAAGGCGCAGGTCGACGAGGTCGTCACCGAGATGCTGATGGTCGCGCTGCGCGGCGTGCTCGCGTAGGCGATCTCCTGCGGGTGTCACCGCCGCGACGCAGCGGTTGGCTGAATGGTCGAACCGATATGGCACGACCTATCACTGATCATGCGCCGACTGGTCATTCCGTGCGCCCACGGCCGCATCATTCGCTTCGCACTGCACGTTGCAAGTGTAGGGTACCCAACAGTTGGGTGTGCAGCTGGCTTCGCACCAAGAGATCATTCCTTGCGCGGAGTTAAGACTGGACTGACGTGTCAGTGCACCCTAGACTGACGCGTCAGTCTAGCTCTGTTTGGAGACCCCATGAGCAATACGCCCCAGCAAGTCGTCATCGGCATCGATGTCGGTTCCACCACGGTGAAGATGACCGTGGTCGATCCGACGACCAAGGACATCCTTTGGTCGAAGTACCTGCGTCACGAGACGCGGCAGCCGGAGATGACGCGCGACATGCTGCGCGAGATCCACGCGGCCTTCCCGACGGTCACCAAGGACCAGATCCGGGTGTTCATCACCGGCTCCGGTGGTGGCCCGATCGCGGCGCAGATCGGCGCGAAGTTCGTGCAAGAGGTCAACGCCGTGACCATGGCGGTGGAGAAGCTCCACCCCGACGTCGGCAGCGTGATCGAGCTTGGCGGCCAGGACGCCAAGATCATCATGTTCAAGAAGAACAACGAGACCGGTGACAAGACCGCGCAGACGTCGATGAACGACAAGTGCGCGTCGGGCACCGGCGCGACGATCGACAAGTGCGTGCTCAAGGTCGGCATGCCGCGCGAGGAGGTCCCCGCGCTCAGGTTCGATCCGACCAAGCTGCACCACGTCGCCGCCAAGTGCGGCGTGTTCGCCGAGACCGACATCGTGAACCTCGTGAAGTCGGGCATCCCGCGCAACGAGATCATGAACTCGCTGGCCGACGCGATCGTCAGCCAGAACCTCGCCGTGCTGACCCGCGGCAACACGCTCAAGTCCAAGGTGCTGCTGCTCGGCGGCCCGAACACGTACCTGCCATTCCTCCAGGAGTGCTGGCGGCTGCGCATCCCCGAGGCGTGGGCCGAGCGCGGCTACGAGTACGACAAG
>DASWOO010000009.1:0-5050 GCA_036404335.1 Kofleriaceae bacterium | reverse complement strand
GTCTCGTTCGAGCCGCGCGCGCGTGCATCGCCGGGCCGGCTCGCGGTAACCTCGCTGCAACATCCGCGGCGAGAGTCTTGCTGCCTCGGCTGGTACTCGATGGTCCGGTCCTATAACTACGTGATCTCGCTCGCCGCTGTGTCGGCGTTCGCCGGGCCGGCCTGGGGGCAGACTGCCCAGCCGGCACCCGTGACCCCAGCCTCGGCCGCGCCGCCGACGCCGCCGAGCCCGCCGAGCCCGCCGACGCCGCCGAGCCGGCCGAGCCCGCCGAGCCCGCCGACGACGAGTCCGCCGCCCGCGCCCGCCCCCGCGCCCAAAGCGCCGCCCACGCCCAAAGCGACGCCCACGCCCGAAGCGCAGCCCGCGCCCGAAGCGACGCCCAAGCCCGCGCCCGAAGCGCAGCCTGTGCCCGAAGCGTCGGCAGCGCCGGCTACGCCGGCGATGCCGACGATGGGCACCCAACCGACCTCCGGGCTGTCCGATGCGCAGCTCGCGCGCCTGGCCGAGGGCGAGTCGATCGAGATCTTCGACGAGCGGCCCGACAAGCCGTTCGATCGCGACACCGAGGTCCGGCTGACCGGCGAGGATCTGGCGGCGCGCGGGGCGACGGATCTGGGCACGGCGCTGGCGCTGCTGCCCGATGTCACCGTGCGCGACGCCGGCCGCGGCGTCTTCAGCATCGAGGTGCGCGGCGCGCGCAAGGGCGCGGTGGCGGTGATCGTCGACGGCGTGCTGGTCACCGACCCGTACTACGGCACGTTCGACGTCTCGACCATTCCGATCACCGACATCGTCCAGATCCGGGTCGCGACCACGCCGATCTCGCCGATCGATGGCCCGGGCGGACCGGGCGGCCTGATCGAGGTCCACACCCGCGACGCGATCGGCGAGCAGCTGGCGATCGCGCGGATCACCGCCGACAGCCTGCCCAGCATCGGCGCGACCGGCACCGGGCGGGTCGCCCTGGCCAAGCACACCGCGCTCCGGTTCTCGGCGTCGGGCATCGACGGCGCGCGCGACCTGGAGCTGCCGGGCGCGGCGACGATCGGCGAGGATCGCCGCGCCGCCACCGGCTCGGCCCGCCTCGAGTATCGCGACGGCGAGCGCCGGATCGCGGTCGACGGCTTCCTCGACGACCGTCACTACGTGGCGCCGCCCAGCGACGAGGTCCGCAGCACGATCCTGCTGATCGATCGCGAGACCACCGCGCGCGCCAACATCAAGTACGACGACAAGCTCGGCGCGTTGCAGCTGCAGGGCGAGGGCTGGACCCAGTACCTCGAGCGCCGCTCGCGGTTCTACTCCGATCCGCAGATGACCAACGAGTCGCAGCTCGAGAACCTCAAGGCGCTGCGCACCGGCGCCAACGCGCTGGTCACCGCGCCGTTCTGGCATGACTTCCGCTGGGCGCTGGCGACGACCGTCGACTTCGAAAAGGCGGCGGTGTCGAACATCGCCAACGACACCACGCGGGGCAACACCACGATCATCGAGCCCGCCGCCGACATCCAGTACGAGCACAAGCGGTTCCGCGCCGACGTCTCGGGCGGCGCCGCGATCCCGTTCGGCATCGGCGCCAACCCCTGGCCCGAGGGCAAGGCGGTCGCCAAGTACCGCGCCGCCGAGGGCCTCGACGTCACCGCGACCGCCGCCTACAAGGGCCGCGTGCCGAGCCTGCGCGAGCGCTTCGATCTCGCGACCGGCAACCCCGATCTCGGCCCCGAGCGCATCGCCCACGGCGAGGTCCGGATCATCGAGCACCTCAACGACCTGGTCCACATCGAGGTCGCGCCGTTCTACAAGCGGTCGACCGGCACGATCCGCGCGTCGCTCCTGCCGTCGGACAACGGCAAGCTGATCAACCTCGGCGTGGTCACGTTCTACGGCGTCGACACCCAGGCGCGGGTCACGCTGATGCCCGCGCTCGAGGTCGGCGGCGCCTACGGCTACATCAAGGCGCACGCCGACGACACCGGCGACGACCCGCTCGATCGCCTGCCGCACCACCGCGGCGAGGGCTGGGTCCAGACCCACCTGATGAAGCGGTTCTCGGCGCTAGGTCGCGTCCAGTACTTCGGCAAGTCGATCTCGAGCGGCGCGACCGTCCCGGGCTACACCACGGTCGAGCTCGACGCCTCGGCGCAGCTCACCAAGCAGTACTTCATCACGCTGCGCTGCGACGATCTGCTCGACGCCCAACCCGAGACCCGCGCCGGGTACCACACCGCGGGCCGCGTGGTCTCGACGGTGCTGCAGGGCACGTGGGAGTGACTAGAGGTTGATCACGCGCCAGCTGTGCAGGACGAGGCCGTGCGTGGTCGTCGCCGCCTGCGCCGGCGGGCCGGTGTACCAGGTCGTGTCCCAGCCGACGTCCCACTCCATGATCGCCGTCGAGCCCTGGGCGCCGTAGCCGGTCGCGCGGATCAGGACGCGGTCGGTGGCCGACGGGTCGGCCGGCGAGGTCGCCATCACGACCGAAAACGAAGCGTTCTGGTCGTTGGTGAACAGGCTGCTGGGATCACCGGCCGCGACGCCGTTGCCGGCGACCGGCGGGTTCGGCCCGATCGTGTTGGCGAACGTGCCCTCGGCGACATGCTTGCCGCGCAGGTAGACCATCGCCGCGGCCGCGCCGCTCTCGGCGGCGTACAGCGCGACCGACTGGAACCGGTCGTTGGTCGACGCCTTGAGGCTCGACTGCACGCTGACCACCGTCAGGCTGCCCAGGGTCGCGAGCGCCGACATGACGATCAGCGCCAGCAGCAGCGAGTTGCCGCGTTGGCGATCGCGTGGCACGACAGGTGTCATCGGTTTTCGCAGCGCCCCCAGGCCGACCATTGTACCCGAGGCCGGGCTCATCTCGCGCCGGGACTGCACCTGGGAGCCGAGGCCCCGATCTTTCACGGATTATCTCGCGCGGTTACATCGCTGTAACTCGGTGTCGATAGGTTGATGTGGTCGGCTGGGGGCATGACGTTTGCTCCGAGCGATCGCATATGCGCCATGTGCTGTTGATTGCTTGCCTCTCCGCCGGTGTCGCGGGCTTCGGTTGCAGCTCGGGTGGCGGAGACGACGGCGGGGGCGACGGCAGCGGGAGCGGCAGCGGGAGCGGCAGCGGCTCCGGGAGCGGCAGCGGCTCCGGCAGCCAGAGCTCGTGTCCGATCGCTGCGACCACCGCGGACGCCGGCACGCTGACGGCGACCAAGGCCCTGCTGTGCAACCAGTCGGGCTCGATGGGCAAGGAGCACTGGTACAAGGTCGCCGCGCCGATGACCGGCACGATGAACTACCTCGAGGTCGACCTGTGGGACGACTCGGGCAACATCCACGGCAAGGTCGCGCCGGGCATGTACGCGGTCGAGGGCGACCTCAACAACTGCGGCGTGTGCGTGCGCGGCCTCGGCGCCAAGGGCGCGGCCGGTCAGAAGGAATACATCGCGACCGGCGGCATGGTGAACGTGACCGCGGTCGGCGCCGCCGGCCAGGCGATCACCGTGTCGCTGAGCAACGTCACGTTCCAGGAGATCAACGACCAGGGCACCGCCAACACCAGCGGCTGTGCGGCGACGGTGTCGACCGGCGAGCTGACCGGCACGGTCGTGCAGCAGGGCGGGACCGGCGGTGGCGGCGGCGGCGGTGGCGGCGGTGGCGGCGGCGGCGGGATGTGCTCGACGGTCATCGGCGAGTGAACCGCCGCGGCCTGTGGCTCGCGCTGGCCGGGCTCGCGGCATGCGGTGACAATCATCCGGGCGAGCGACCCGACGCGGGCGCGCCGATCGACGCAGGAGGCGACGCCGGTGGCGACGCGGGCCCAGGGCGGGTCGCGACCGGCCGGCGGCTGGTCGACCACGCGGCGGTCGTCGGCGGCCTGACCTCGGACGGCTACGTCGTGTACAGCGAGCTCGACGCCAGCGGCCACGCGACCGCCCAGGTCATGCCGCTCGCCGGCGGCCCGGCGACGCGGATCGCGACCAGCAGCGGCACCGGCAAGTCGGACCTGCGGTTCGACGTCGAGGGCGGCGTCGTGTTCGTGTGGGCCGATCGCGGCAACCGGGTCGCGACCCTGACCGTGTGGTCGGCGGCGACCGGCGTGGTGCCGCGCGGCGACAACATCCGGCCCGGCCGCGCCGCGGCCACGGCGGATGGCGCGATGATCGCGTTCGAGCGCGACATCACCGCCACCACCGCCACCCTGGTCGGCGGCCCGATCGCCGGCCCCGACCGCGTGATCGCCACGGCCAGCGCCGAGGACGGCGACTGCTGGCGCGACACCAACCTCGCGAGCGGCGGAGATCGGCTGTTCGTGCGCTACTGCCCGCCGGGCGCGACCGCGTTCAGCCTGCGCAGCGTCGGCGCGGGCGGCGCGATCCGCGAGCTGTCGGCCGCCGCGGCGTCGGCGTCGTACAGCGCCGCGCGGGTGATCTGGCGCGAGGCCGACGGCAACCTCGCCGCGAGCAGCGACGGCGCGACCGTCGATCGCCTCGCGACCGGCGTCGCCGAGGTCTCGCTGAGCCACGACCAGCGCAGCCTGGCGTACCGCACGGACGGCGGCGCGATCTTCACGATGCCGGCCGATCACGGCGCGGCCGCGACCCAGGTGGTCGCCGCGCCCGAGGCGACGCAGCTCGGGCCGATCGCCGAGGACGGCCAGCACGTGCTGTACGCGACGCAGCGCGAGACCCGCGGTCGCGATCCGGTCCAGCCGTACACCGATGTCCGGGTCGCCGGGCCGTCGGGGAAGCAGACCCTGGTCGCCGGCACGACGAGCTGCCCGGGCTGCCTGTACGACTCGTTCAGCCCCGACGGCCGCTACGCGCTGGTGCTCGATCCGATCGACAACTCGCAGGAGGCCGACGGGGCAGGGCCGATCGAGGTCTTCGATCTGGCCGACGGCCGCGCCGCCGCCGGGTTCGGCGCCGGGGTCTACACCGCGTTTGCGCTGGGCGGGGACGCGACCGGGCTCGACGCGCGGTTCCTGTTCGTCGACGCCGTGCGCGATCCCGCGTTGTCGACCGGCTGGCGCTACGGCCTGCAGGCGCGCGCGCTCGGCGCC
>DASWOO010000008.1:0-2668 GCA_036404335.1 Kofleriaceae bacterium | reverse complement strand
CCGGCCTGGTGCCGCCGTTCAAGGCACTCTCGCTGCGCCTCAAGGTGGGCGAGGTCGGGGTCGTGAAGACCGACTTCGGTATCCACATCATCCAGCGCGTGGAGTAAAAACGCCGGGCGAGGTTTCCTCGCCGCGTTTTTTTGGAGCCGGGTCCTGCCCGTGCTGCCGTTCGCGATCTGGTTCTACCTGGCGATCGAGGGTGTCGCCAACGTCGCCGAGGAGGCCAAGGAGCTGCAGCGGTCCCGCCGGTGGTCGCGCTCGTGCTCTCGGTCGGCTGCGTGGCGGCGATGGCGTGGTCGAGCCCCCGGCTCGCGCTGATCTATCTGGCGATGCTCGCCGGCAGCTGGCTGCTGTTCGCGGTGTTCGTGCCCAGGGCGCGCCGGACCCGGTGCTAGGAGCGCGACACCGCGGCGAGCTTCTCCTCGACGAGGATGTCGGCGACCTTATAGGTCGGCGCCGACAGCCGCTTGCCGCGCTCGCAGATGTCCATGATCGTGTCGTAGATCTTGAGCGTCTTGTCGCGCGAGGTCTTGGCGTCGTAGCCCTTCACCTCCTGCGCGACGTTGACCAGGCCGCCGGCGTTGATCGCGTAGTCCGGCGCGTACAGGATGCCGCGGGCGTGCAGGTCGTCGCCGTGGCGCGGCTCGGCCAGCTGGTTGTTGGCGGCGCCGGCGACGATCTTGGCGCGCAGGTGCGGCACGGTGTCGTCGTTGAGCCCGGCGCCGAGCGCGCACGGCGCGAACACATCGCACTCGACCTGCGGGATCTCGGTGATCGCGACGACCGCGGCGCCGAACTCGCGGTGGCAGCGCTCGCTCTTGAGCTTGTCGACGTCGGCGACCGTGAGCCGGGCGCCGGCGGCGTGGAGCTCCTTGCACAGCTGGTAGCCGACGTGGCCGACGCCCTGGATGGCGATGTGCACGCCCTGCAGGTCGGCGCGGCCGAGCTTGAACTTGACGCAGGCCTCGATGCCGCGCCGCACGCCGAGCGCGGTGAACGGCGACGGATCGCCCGAGCCGCCATGCGACGGATCGATGCCGGTCACGTGCTTGGTCTGGGTGTGGACGATCTCCATGTCCTCGAGGCCGGTGCCGCTGTCCTCGGCGGTGATGTAGTGGCCGCGCAGGTCCTCGATGAACCGGCCGAACGCGCGGAACAGCGCGACGCGATCGAACCGCTGCTTGGGCCGGATGATCACGCTCTTGCCGCCGCCGTGGGGCAGGCCGGCGAGCGCGGCCTTGTAGGTCATGCCGCGCGCCAGGCGCAGCGCGTCGGTCAGCGCGGCGTCATCGGAGTCGTACTCGATGAACCGGCAGCCGCCGAGCGCGGGGCCGAGCCGCGAGTCGTGGATCGCGACGATCGCGCGCAGCTGCGACGCCTTGTCCAGCTTCAGGTGAACTTCGCCGAAGTCGTAGGAAGAGAGCTTGCTGAAGACGTCCATCGCGCCGGAGAGTACCAGCCTGTCGGCGTCAGTTCGTGATCGGTGTGCGCGCCGGCCAGCGCTCGAGTCGGGCGCGGACGCTCAGCACGTCCTCGGTCGAGCTGCCCCAGATCAGCTCCGTGATCCGCTGCGGATCGCCGCCGGCCCTGGCCTCGCGCTCGAGCACCCGGACGCACGCCGCGAGGTCGCCGGTGATCGCCAGGCCGATGCGATCGGCGGCGCGGTCGGTCGCGGTCAGCCAGCCGCGCGCGGCGCGCACCGGATCGACGCCGCGGTCGCGCAGCCGGGTGGCGAGCGCCTGGACCTGGTCGTGCTCGACGGCGCCGAGCGCGGTCGTCAGCCAGCGGCTGCCGGCGAGCGCGAGCTCGACGATCTGGGCCAGCTCGGCGGCGCGCGGGCATAGCAGCCGGGCGAACCGGTCGCTGCGCAGGTCGGCGAGCTGGCGGGCGAGCACGAACGCGAGCTCGCTGTCGTCGAGCTGGCGGTCGAGCGCGGGCACGCCGAGCACCAGGACCGGCGCGAGCATCCCGCCGGTCGCCGGGCGCAGCGGCGCGGCGCAGGCGATGAGCTGGCCGCGATCGGCGTAGACCGGCGGGCAGGCCACGCCGAACATCTTCGCGACGTGATCGACGACCCGGGTGATCGACGCGTGCTCGCGCAGGCTGCGCAGCTCGGGCAGCTCGGTCGCCGGCGGCGGCCGGGTCCGGGCGGCGACGAACGCCGGGGCGACCAGGGCGAACAGCGCCGAGAGCTGCGGATCGACGCCGCTCGCGCCCAGCGCGATCCAGTCGTCGTTGCCGAGCGGCACGCGCGCGCCGCTCGCGGTGTCGGCGCTGGGCTTGAACAGGGTGTGTTCGGCGGTGCGGGGGCCGCGGCGGACGCCGGCCGGCGGCGTGTCGGTGTTGCGCTCGAGCGCGTCGAGCGCGTCGCTGATCGCGCGCGCCTTCTCGGGCTGGACCGTGCGCCGGTACCACGCGCGCAGCGCCTGGTACGACGCGATCCGGCGCTTGTGGCTGGCGAGGATCGCGTGGTGGTGCGCGACCGCGGCGATGAAGTGCTTGGGATCGGCGCCGGTGTACAGGTCGGCGAGCCGCTCGCGGCGCTCGAGGTTGTCGTGGTCGAGCGACAGCGCGACCTCGAACGCGGTCAGCGCGTCGTCGCGGCGATCGTCGGCCGCGGCGCACAGCTCGCCGAGCTGGTCCCACAGCCGCAGCCGCTCGCCGCTGC
>DASWOO010000007.1:0-2413 GCA_036404335.1 Kofleriaceae bacterium | reverse complement strand
GCGTTGTCGAACCCGCCCATCGGCCCGCAGTCGAGGCCGAGGGCGCGTGCGGCGAGGATGACGTAGCCGGCCTGCAGCGTGGCGTTCATCTGGCCCATGCGGTCGCGCACGTCCGGGGGCAGGCCCGCGATCTGGTCGCGCATCGCCGGGCGCGCCGGCATCAGCTCGGTCAGCCGGTCGTACCAGGCCGCGTCGTACGCCAGGATCGCGGTGACCGGCGCGGTCATCATCTTGTCGACGTTGCCCGCGGCCACGGCCGGGCGCAGCCGCTCCTTCGCCGCGCTCGACTTGACGAAGTCGATCCGCAGCGAGTTGCCGTTGCCGCCGGTCGGCGCCCAGCGCGCCAGCTCGTAGATCCGGCGGAGCAGGTCGTCGTCGACGGGGGTCGGCAGCCACGCGTAGTGCGTGCGCGCCTCGGTGTACAGCAGGGCGAGCTCTGGGTCCCGAGCCTGATTGGCCATGGCGCGAGCGTCGTCCAAAACGGCCGGGCGCGCTACGCGATCGGCAGCTCGATCGTGAACGCCGCGCCTTCGCCCACGGCGCTGGCAGCCCGGATCGTCCCGCCCATCGCGTGGATCAGCTGGCGCGCGATCCACAGCCCGAGCCCGAGGCCGCCGTAGTGCCGCTCCGACACGCCGCGCTCGAACCGGTCGAAGATCCACGCGTGGTGCTCGGGGGCGATGCCGATGCCGTGGTCGCTCACCGTGATCTGGCCCAGCTCGCCGTGGCGCTCGACGCGGAGCTCGACCGGCTTGCCCTTGCCGAACTTCAGCGCGTTGAGCACGACGTGGGTCAGCGCCTGGGTCACGCGGCGCGCGTCCCACCGGCCGACGACGGCCAGCGCGCTGGTGGTGAGCGGGGTCGAGGTCCGGCCGGCCTGGCCCGCGAACCGGGCCGCGACGCTGCGAGCCAGCTCGCCCAGGTCGACCTCGGTGAGCTCGAGGCGGAGCGCGCCGCCCTCGAGGCTCGAGACGTCGAGCATGCCCTCGACCAGGCTCTCGAGCTGGTTGGCCTGCGCGCGGATCACCTCGGCCTTGTGGACCAGCGGCGCGGCGCCGCCGGCGTTGCGCACGGCGCGGAGCAGCGCGTCAGCCTGCAGCCCCAGGGTCGTCAGCGGCGTGCGCAGCTCGTGCGACGCGACGGTCAGGAAGTCGTCGCGCATCTGCACCGCCTGCCGCAGGTCGGCCTCGATCAGCTCGTGCCGCGTCACCTCGCGGCGGGCGCGGGTCATCTCGAGGTGGGTCTTGACCCGCGCGATCAGCTCGCGCGCCGAGAACGGCTTGATCAGGTAGTCGTTGGCGCCGGTCGACAGCGCGTCGGTCGTCGACTCGTCGCCGGCCCGCGCCGACAGCAGGATCACCGGCGTGGCCCGCGTCCGGTCGTCGGCGCGCAGCGCGCGGACCAGCGCGAAGCCGTCGAGCCGCGGCATCATCACGTCGCTCAGGATCACGTCGGGGCGAGTCGCCCGCGCCAACGCCAGCCCGGCCTCGCCGTCCGCGGCGCTGTCGACCTGGCGGAACCCCTGCGCCAGCAGGCCGACGACGTAGCCGCGCAGATCGGGGTTGTCGTCGATCACCGGGATGCGCGCGGCGATCGGCGGCTCGTGGTCCCGGGGCGCGGACGTCCGGGGCGCGTCGGGCGCGCTCCACCGCCGCGCCTCGTCGGCGTACGCGGCCGTCCGGCTGCTCGCCCGGGCGTGGCCCGGCTGCGGGTGGAGCTGATCGACGGGCAGGTGCGCCGATCCCGACGGGATCCGCACGCGGAACTTCGAGCCCTCGCCGAGCACGCTCTCGACCTCGACGGCGCCGCCGTGCACGGCCGCGAGCTCCTGGACCAGCGCCAGGCCGATGCCCGTGCCCTCGTGGCTGCGGCCCTCGGTGACCCGGGCGCGGTGGAACCGCTCGAAGATGTGCGGCAGCTCGGCCTCGGGGATGCCGACGCCCGAGTCCTCGACGCGGAGCACCGCGTCGCCGGCGTGCCAGGCCAGCGCCACGCGGATCCAGCCGGCGTGCGTGTACTTGTTCGCGTTGGACAGGAGGTTCAGCACGACCTGCTCCCACAGCTCGGGATCGACAAACACCGGCTCGGGCAGCGGCGGGCACTCGACGACGAGCTCGAGCCCGGCCTGCGCCGCGGCCGATTCGAACGCGCTGGCGAGGTCGCGGGTCATCGCCGCGAGGTCGGTCGGGGCAAACGTCGCGTGCGCGTGCCCGGGTTCGAGCCGGGTGAAGTCGAGCAGCGTGTTGACCATCTTGAACAGCCGGACCGCGTTGCGGTGGACGCGCGAGGTCCTCGCCGGCGAGCTGGCCCTCGGGCTGATGCAGGGCATCCTCGACGGGGCCGAGGATCAGGGTCAGCGGCGTGCGCAGCTCGTGGCTGACGTTGCTGAAGAACGCGGTCTTGGCGCGGTCGA
>DASWOO010000006.1:0-1729 GCA_036404335.1 Kofleriaceae bacterium | reverse complement strand
GTACAGCTCGGCCAGCACCGGCACGCCGGTGGCCTTGTCGCCGATCGCGAACGCCTTGTCGATCGGCCAGTCGACCTCGTTGCTGCCGCCGGCCGCGACGATCGCGCGCATCGCGTCGATCAGGCCGCGCTTGCCTCCGGTGCGCTCGCGGATCTCGACGTCGGCCAGCAGCCAGAACAGCGCGCCGCCCCAGTAGGACCGGCCCCACGAGTGCGTGTGATCGAGCCCGCGGTCGCCGGCGCCGGGCAGGCCCTTGGGCACGCCGTCGACGAGATCGGCCCAGACCTTGTCCGGCGGATAGTTGCCGACCCACGACCGCGCGAGCGGCTCGATATACGTCGCCGTGCCCTCCTGGATCCAGGTGTGCGTGTCGGGCTGATCCGGGAACGCGGTGTGGACCATCTCGTGGGTCATCGTCCAGTCGTGCTCGAGCTGCGCGGCGGTGACGTGCGCGCCGAGGATGACCCGCGAGTGCGCGCCGCCCCAGCCCCAGGTCGTGCCGCCCTGCACGCCGGCGCCGTCCGCCGACTCGAGCCGCACGCGGTAGCGAGCGACGGGGAACTTGCCGAAGTAGCCGGTCACCGCGCGGGCCGCGGTCGCGACGTACGCGGTGAGCTCGGCCGGCGAGCGATCGAACCGGCCGGCGAGCTCGATCGTGATCTCCGCGCCGCCGATCCGCAGCGGCCCCGGATCCGGGCGCGCCTGCACCGGCAGCGACAGGCCGCCCGCGACCGCCGCGAACACCGAGATCAAGGCGACGCGCCGCACGTCAGATCTCGTGCGGCATCGGCCGGCGCGGCGCGCGGAAGTAGCGCAGCGGCGAGTACGGCCCGAAGTTCGACACCCGCGACGTGTACAGATCGGCGTAGTCGTTGACCTGCTCGCCGAACCGCGAGTTCTCGTTGCCCTCGCGCAGGCAGGATCCCCAGTGCGCGTTGTACGCGTGGTCGATCCGCGACTCGAGCGAGTCGACCTCGGCGTCCATCAGCTGCGCGCGATCGCGCAGCCCGTCGAGCGACGCGCGGGTCAGCTTGCGCGCATCCTCGAGCCGGAGCTTGACCTGCGCCGGGGTCGACGGCTCGTCGAGCAGCCGCTGGATCTTCTTGAGCTGCAGCGACTGGTAGTCGATCTCGGATTCCAGATTGCGGTGGCGGCGATCCAGCAGGTCGAGATCCTGGATCTGCGCGTCTAGACGGTCGGACACGGCGATCTCGCGCTCGAGCTCCTGCAGGACCATCGCCGTCCGCCACATGTGCGCCTTACGCAGCCGCAGGATGTCGCCGTAGATGTGGTCGCCGATGTACAGCACTTGCTCGCCCTTGATGCCGGTGAGCTGCTCGAACGCGACGACGTTTCCCGCCTGGTAGACCTTGTCGCGCGACAGGTGCTTGACCTCGGCGGTGGTGGTGACCGGCGCGCCGGTCGCGGGGTCGACCTGGAAGAACGGCCGCAGCTCGTTGAAGAACGCCGGCTTGCCGGCGCCGACCATGACGATGTCGAAGTAGTTGCGCCACGACGGGTACGCCTTGCGCTCGCCGTCGAGCAGGTAGCTCATCACGCACTCGGTGTAGTCGTAAAGCGAGTTGGTGAGCAGTAACAGCTTCTTGCCCGAGCTGCGGAACTTGTGCAGCGTCTCGCCGAGCAGCGGATCCTTGACGATGAACGCCGCCAGGTCGGCCTTGATCACGCTCTTCAGCGTGTCGTCGCGGTGGGCCTCGTCGATCGCGGT
>DASWOO010000005.1:0-4510 GCA_036404335.1 Kofleriaceae bacterium | reverse complement strand
CCGCCGGTGCTGGGCTCGGCCGACGTCAACCTGATGGCCGACGCCGCCGACAGCGTGGTGTTCGCGCTCCGGTCGCGGCGGTCGACGAACCGCGACCTGCGCCGCGCGCTCGATCAGCTCGGCGGCCGCCGGATCTCCGGCACGATCCTGCTCGAGTCCGAGTAGCGCTACTTCGCGCAGCCGGCGGCGAGCGCGATCAGCTGGCGCCGCGCGAACTCCCACGACGCCTCGTCGGACGGCCACGACGGCTTCCCGTGGACCGGCGCGTCGCCGAGCGCGGTCGGCACCATCGTCGCCGCGATCTTGTCAGTCGCGGCCTTGTCGCACGCCGCCGCCAGGTCGAGCAGCTCGTAGTCCTGGTAGCCGCGCCGGAGCGCCGCCATCCGCAGGGTCGGCCGGCAGCCGGGCAGCGCGAGCGCGCCGTCGAGGTTGCCGTGATCCTCGCCGTCATCGAAGCTGACCGCGTCGCGGCGCAGGTCGAGCGAGCGCTCCGGCATCGGGACCTTCTTGCGGTTGTGCCGGTCGTGCCAGTAGGTCGCGTCCCACACGTACCAGATCGGGATCCGCCAGCGCCACGCGATCCAGCCCCAGGTCCTCATCCCCGGCGCCTCGGCGTCGAGCACCATCGCGCCCGCGCGCGGCGGCGCGCCGTTATAGGTCCAGCGCGCCACGCGATCGCCCTGCAGGTGGGCCGCGTCCGGCGAGATGTACAGGTCGACCGCGTCGCCGTAGATCGGATCCGGCGCGTCGGTCACCGCGAACCGGAACGTGTCGGGCCCGCCGCCCGCCGCCCGCACCACGTCGGCCAGCGCCCGGACCCGCCGGCGCGCCTCGGCCGTGCGCGGCTCGTCGATCGGGATCGCGAACGGCACCTGGCCCGTGCCGCGGAACGTCTCGATCCACGCCTTGACCTCGGCGCTGGCCAGCGGCGCCCACTCCGAGATCCACACCGGCACGTCGTGCAGCTCGCGCCGCATCGCCGCGCTCGCCAGCTGCGCCTGGCGCGCCGGCAGGTCGATGCGATGGATATCCGGGCTGAGCAGCACGCCGTAGCGCCGGAACGTGTCGATGCACTGCTGCTCGTCGATCCCCGCCAGCTTCGCCTCGATCGCGTCCTCGTAGGCCCATACCCGGATCGGCAGCGGCGGCAAGGTCACCGGCGAGATCGTCAGCTCGACCGGGAAGCGGCGCGCGCCGGCGATCAGCTCGCCGCCGATCACGCCGGCGGGCGCGTCGCGCGCGATCTCGATCTCGAAGTACGCCGGGTCGGTCGACACCGTGTCCGCGAGCTCCTTGCCCGACGGTCCGGCCAGCCCGAGCCCGTCGGCGTACCACCCGCCGCCGTGGCTGCCGCCGTACAGCGCCGTCGACGGCCGGAGCACCGGCAGCGGCTCGACCGCGTAGCCGTGCGAGGTCACGCCCTTGGTGCCGTCGGGCCAGCGCAGCTGCACCGCGCCGCCCGCCTTGCCGTCGGCGCGATGGATGATCTGCAGCCCGACGGTCTCGCCGCGCGTCGCGGTCACGGCCAGCGTGTGGCCGTCGAACCAGGGCGAGGTCGCCGGCGCGGCATCATCGATCCGGAGGCGACCGGTCTCGCCGACGATCTGCAGGTCCGGTTCCGTCGGACTCTGGGCGAGCGGCGGCGGCATCGGTCGCTCCGACGGCGCGTCGTGCCGGTCGCAGCCGAGCATCGCCGCACATGTGGCAGCCAGCCACGTGGCGTTCCGGGTTGCCAGCCATGCCATCAGACAACTATCGTGCATCCTTGTGCCCTTACCGATCGTAGCGTTCGCCAAGGACTGGCACGAGGATCCGACCTCGAATCATCACGTCCTGCGCGAGCTCGCCAAGACCCGACGCGTCCTGTGGCTCAACTCGCTAGCAACCCGCACGCCGAGCCTGTCGTCGGGCCGCGACCTGGGCAAGATCCGCCGCAAGCTGGGTGAGTTCGTGCGCGGGCCGGTCAACGTCGAGAACGACCTGTGGGTGTTCTCGCCGCTGGTCCTGCCGCTGCCGGGCAGCCCGACCGCGCGCGCGATCAACCGGCAGATCCTGCGCGCGACGATCCGCGGCCTGCGTCTGCGCCTGGGGATCCGCGACTTCGAGCTGTGGACGTTCCTGCCCAACACCGCGGACTACGTCGGCTCGCTCGGCGAGGCGCTGTCCGTGTACTACTGCGTCGATGAGTGGTCGATGTTCTCGTACCTCGACCGCGGCCAGACCGTGGCCGCCGAGCGCCGCCTGCTCGAGCGGGTCGACGCGGTGTTCGCGATCAACCACGCGCTCGCCGACGCCAAGCGCTCGGCCAACCCGGCGACCTTCGTCTCGCCCCACGGCGTCGATCACGACAGCTTCAAGCGCGCGCTCGAGCCGGAGCTCGTCGTGCCCGCCGATCTCGCCGCGCTGCCGGGGCCGCGCATCGGGTTCTACGGCACGCTGCGCGACTGGGTCGACTTCGCGCTGATCGCCCACGTGGCGCGCGCGCGGCCGCGCTGGTCGATCGCGCTGATCGGCCAGGCGCTCGGCGACCTGTCGGTGATCCAGGGCCTGTCGAACGTGCACCTGCTCGGCCAGAAGCCGCACGATCAGCTGCCCGCGTACTGCAAGGGCTTCGACGTCGGCATGATCCCCTACCGCATCGACGAGCGGATGCCGTTCGTGAACCCGCTCAAGATGCGCGAGTACCTGTCGGCCGGGGTCCCCGTCGTGTCGACGCCGGTGCCCGAGGTCGTGCGGTACTCGCACATGTGCCGCATCGCCGCCTCGCCCGACGAGTTCGTCGCCGCGATCGAGGCCGCGCTCGCGGAGGGCTCGCCGGAGGCCCGCCGCGCCCGCTCGGCGGCGATGGCGCAGGAGACGTGGGCCGCGCGCGTCGACACCGTCGCGCGCAAGATCGCCGAGATCGCCGAGGAGAAGCGCCGATGACGAGCCCGCAGGTCCAGCAGGCGCTCGACGCGGTCGTCGCCGCCGTCGGTCAGGTCGGCTCGGTCGACATCCTGCGCGCGGCGGCGTACCCGCCGTACGAGGGCGGGCCGCTGCCGCCGCGGTACGGCGACGCGGGCGCGCCGTTTCGCGAGCTCGGCGTCGACTGCCTGAGCCTGATGCAGGCGCTGCTCGGGCCGATCGAGGACGTCGAGGCCGAGTGGAGCTCGCTCGGCGGCGAGCCCGACCTCGCGTTCGACGAGTGGCGGGCGGTGGTTCGCTGCCAGCGCGGCCTCGGCCAGTTCCAGATCACCTTCAACACGCGGCCGCTGCAGTCGCAGCTGGTGATCCACGGCGCCCGGGGCGTGCTGCGCGTCAACCTGGCCGCGACGGGCACGCCGCTGCGCAAGGCCGCGCGCCTGCTCCAGGTGTTCGGCGGCAAGGAAGCCCGGGCCGCCCAGGCCGTGCGCGACCTGGTCACCGGCGCGGCCCCGGCGGCCGCGGCCAACGACGCGGCCCCGGCGGCCGCGGCCGACGACGCGGCCCCGGCGGCCGCGGCCGACGACGCCGGCGAGGTCGCGCGCGCGGTCGACAAGGTCGCGCGCGCGGCCGACGCGGACCACCGCGCCCGGCTGCAGCCGTTCACGCTGTCGGACAGGGTGCCGTACCTGGTCACCGGCGCGTCGGGCTCGCTCGGCAAGGCCGTGGTCCAGCGCCTGCTCGCCGACGGCCACAAGCTCCGCGTATTCCAGCGCCGGATCCCGGCCGCGCCGCAGCCCGGCGTCGAGTACGCGATCGGCAACCTCGGCGATCCGGCGGCGGTCGACCGCGCGGTCAAGGGCGTCGCGGTCGTGCTCCACTGCGGCGCGGCGATGAAGGGCGGCTGGGCCGCGCACAAGGCCGGCACCGTCATCGCCACGCAGAACGTGATCGACAGCTGCAGGAAGCACGGGGTCGCGCAGCTGGTCCACATCTCGTCGATGTCGGTCATCGACTGGGCGGGCTCGGACGGCGCCGGGCCGGTCAGTGAGGCCGCCAAGCTCGAGCCCCGCGCCGGGGAGCGCGGCGACTACACCCGCGCCAAGCTCGAGGCCGAGCGCCTGGTCGCCGAAGCCGCGGCCGGCGGCCTGCCGGCGGTGATCCTGCGCCCCGGCCAGATCTTCGGCGGTGGCATCCCGCTGATCAACGGCGCGGTCGCGCGCAGCGCGGGCGGCCGCTGGCTGATCCTCGGCGACGGCAAGCTCGAGCTGCCGCTGGTCTACCTCGACGACGTCGTCGACGCGATCGTGGCCGCGGCGGCCAAGCAGCTGACCCACGGCGAGGTCATCCAGCTGATCGACCCCGAGCACCTGACGCAGGAGCAGGTCCTCGGCCTCGCCGGCGGCGGCCGGCCGATCCTGCGCGTGCCGCGCCCGATCGTGCTCGCGCTCGGCAAGCTGTCCGAGTATCCGCTCGGCGTCCTCGGCCGCCAGAGCCCGGTCGCCGCCTACCGCCTCAGGTCGGCCCTCGCCCGCCTGCACTACGAGAGCGACCGCGCCCTGCAGCTGCTCGACTGGAAGCCCCGGGTCGGCGTCCGCGAAGGCATCAA
>DASWOO010000004.1:0-3742 GCA_036404335.1 Kofleriaceae bacterium | reverse complement strand
GGGCGCAGGCCGAGCGCGCCCGGCTCGACGAGCTGCGCCTGCGCGCCGCCGAGCTGCGCGGCGAGGCGCTGCTCGCGCTCGGCCGCGACGACCGCGCGCTGCTGGAGCTGCGCCAGCTGGTCGCCGCGCACCCCGAGCGCGAGCGCCCGCGCGGCACCCTCATGCTCGGCCTCTACCGCGGCGGGCGCCAGGCGGAGGCGCTGGCACTGTTCCGCGACGGCCGCCGCCACCTCATCGACGAGCACGGGATCGAACCCGGCAGCGCGCTGCGCGAGCTGCACCAGGCGATCCTCGTCCAGGACCCGCGACTCGACCGCTCCCCCCCGCCCCCGGTCGCGCCGCTGCCGCCGCGACTGCGCCACCACGGCGGCCAGCCGTTCGTCGGGCGCGCCGCCGAGCGCGCCGCGCTGGACGCGGCGCTCGACCGCGTCGGCGGCGGCGAGCGGCTCGCGGTCCTGCTCTCGGGCGAGCCCGGGATCGGCAAGACGCGGCTCGCGGTCGAGCTGGCGGGCGACGCCGCGGCGCGCGGCTTCACCCCGCTCGCCGGCCGCTGCGACGAGGACCTTGGCCGCTCCTTCCAGCCCTTCGAGGAGGCGCTCGGCGCGCTCGCCGACCGCCTCCCGGACGAGCTGCTGGCGGCACACGCCCGCGAGCACGGCGACGTGCTGGCGCGGCTGCTGCCGCCACTCGCGGAGCGGCTGCGGCAGCTCGGCGCCGGCGCGGAGGCGGGCGGCGCCGACGTCGCGATCGCGGGCGCCGGCCAGTACGCGCTGTTCGCGGCCGTCGGGGACCTGCTCGCGCGCCTCGGCGACACGGCGCCGCTGCTGCTCGTGCTGGAGGACCTGCAGTGGGCCGACCGTCCCACGCTGCTGCTCCTCAAGCACCTGCTGACGACGCCCGCCCACCCGCGCATGCTGGTGCTCGCGACGCACCGCGCCGACGAGCCGGACGGGGCCGGCCCGCTCGCCGACCTGCTGGCGGAGCTGCACCGCGAGCCCGCGATCGTCCGGCTGGAGCTGGAGGGGCTGCGCGACGACGAGGTCGCCGAGCTGGTCGCGACCGCGGAGACGCCGCTGCTCCCCGCCGCCGTGCGGGCGCTCGCGCGCGGGACCGGCGGCAACCCGTTCTTCCTGACCGAGCTGCTGCGCACGCTCGGGGAGGCGCCCGAGGGCGAGCTGCCGGCGGCGGCGCTCGGCGACGCCGCGCCGGGCGAGCGGCTGCCGCTGCCCGGCGGCGTGCGCGAGACGATCAGCCGGCGCGTGCGCCGGCTCGGCGAGCCGACCACGCAGGCGCTCGGCGGCGCGGCCGTGCTCGGCGTCGAGTTCGACCCGCGTCTGCTGCCGCGCGTGCTCGGCGCCGACCCCGAGCGCGTCGCGCTCGCGCTCGCGCGGGCCCGCGCCGCCGGCCTCGTCGGCGACGCCGCCGCCGGGCTCGCGTTCCGCCACGCGCTGATCGCCCAGACGCTCTACGAGGAGCTGCCGGAGCCCGAGCGGATGGCGCTCCACCGCCGTGCCGCCGAGGCGCTGGAGGCGCTGCCCCCGGCCGCGACCGCGCGCGAGGCGCCGGCGCTCGCGCGCCACTGGACGGTCGTCCGCGACCCCTCCGCGCTCGAGCGGGCGATCCACTGGTGCCGCGTCGCCGGCCAGCAGGCGCTCGCCCAGCTCGCGCCGCAGAGAGCGCAGCGCTGGTTCGAGCAGGCGCTCGCGCTGCTCGCCAAGCGCGAGGAGGCGACCGACGAGGAGCGCTGCGCGATCCTGATCGAGCTCGGCGCGGCGCAGCGTCACTCGGGCGATCCGAGCTTCCGCGAGACGTTGCTCGACGCCGCCCGCATCGCGCTGCGCCGGGGCGACGACGAGCGGCTCGTGCGCGCCGCGCTCGGCAACACGCGCGGGTTCGTCAGCTCCGTCGGCGGCGCCGACGGCGAGGTGATCGCGGTGATCGAGGCGGCGCTTGCGACGGTCGGGCCCGAGCGCACGGCGGTCCGCGCGCGGCTGCTCGCGACGCTCGGCGGCGAGCTCAGCTTCTCGAGCGACTGGACGCGGCGGGCGGCGCTCAGCGACGAGGCGCTCGCGATCGCCCGCGAGGTCGGCGACCCGGGCGCGCTCGTCCACGTCCTGACGGAGCGCAACATCACGATCTGGCGGCCCGAGACGCTGGAGGAACGGCTCGCGAACACCGACGAGTGCCTGCGCGCGGCCGACCTGCTGGGCGACCCGATCGCCCAGTTCCACGCGCTCCACTGGCGCGCGAGCGCGTGCGTGACGAGCGGCCTCTTCACGGAGGCACGCGCCACCCGCGCCCGCGCCCGCGCGCTCGCCGCGCGGATCCGCCAGCCGACGGCGCTGTGGATGACCGCCTACGACGACGCGGACGAGCTGATCGTCGCCGGGCGCCTCGCGGACGCGGAGCGGCGGGCGCTGGAGGCGGGCGAGATCGGCCAGGCGAGCGGCCAGCCCGACGCGCCGCTGATCCTCGCCTCCCAGCTCGTCGTGATCCGCCACGACCAGGGGCGGCTGAGCGAGCTGACGGAGCTGATCGCGCAAACCCTGGAGCTGAACCCGCGGCTGACCGGCTACCGCTCGGTGCTGGCGCTCGGCTACTGCGAGCAGGGCAGCTTCGAGGACGCCGCCCGGATCCTCGCGATCGACGCGCCCGACCGCTTCGCCGGCCTCGCCGCCGACCTCACGTGGCTGTCGGTCGCCTGCACCTACGCGCACATCGCCGCGCGGCTGATCCCGGCGGGCGCGGCGCCGCGCGAGACGGGGCTCGCGCTGCGCGACCTGCTCGCGCCGTGGCACGGGCAGATCGCCTACATCGGGCCGGCCGGCGGGCGGCTCGTCGCGCACCACCTCGGGATGCTGCTGCTGGCGCTCGGCGAGCTGGACGAGGCGCGCGTCCAGCTGGAGGCGGCGGTGCGGCGCGCGGACGCGCTCCCGGCGCCGGTGTGGGCGGCGCGGGCGCGCCTGGAGCTGGCGCGCTGCCTGCTCGCGCAGGGCGAGGAGGAGGCGGCTCTGGCGCTGCTCGCGCGGACGCGGCGGGACGCGGAGGAGCTGGGCGCCGACGGGATCGCCGCCGGGGCGGCGGAGCTGCTCGGGGGTCTCACCCCGGCAGCCGGCGCTGCTCCTTCTCGACGAGGATCGCCGCGGGGCTCGTGAAGCAGAGCCGCGCGACCGTCCTGGCGCGGTCGGTGATCTGCCAGTAGCTGCAGGTGCGGCCGTCCGCATGGTCGGGGAAGAGGGCGATCACGCTCGGCTTCGCGAGGTTCTCGGGCGTGCCGGTCTCCTGCTGGCGGTCGTTGACCGTGATCATCTCCTGCCCCGGTCTCGCCGCCGCGTACTCGCGCGAGGTCATCAGGTTGCCGAACGGGCTGCGGTGGGGCGTCGGGTCGTTGTCGGTGTGACCGAAGATGATCGCCAGGACGATCACGGCGATCACCGCGACGGCGGTGCTCCAGGCGATCCAGCCGCGCCGCCGCTGCGCGCGGGCGGCGTCGGGCGTGAGCTGCCGTGTCGCGGACATCGGCGGGACCCTACGGCACCCCGGCGGGGCCGTGGCAACAGCGTGGCAACGCGCGGGCGGGCGGGCGGCGCGACTAGCCGACGCAGACGAGCGCGTCGCCCGGGAGGTACGGCGCGGCGCCGGTTCCCACCACGAGCCGGCCGCCCGCGACGAGCGGGGCGGCGGCGCTCGGCGCGCCGAGCGCGGCGCTCGCGACGAGCGCGCCGCTCGCGGTGTCGAGCAC
>DASWOO010000003.1:0-5356 GCA_036404335.1 Kofleriaceae bacterium | reverse complement strand
CGCGGCGGCGGCGCGGTACAGCTTGCGGTAGGCGGCGAGCACGCGCGGGACCTGCGCGGCGCGGCTGGTCATCGACGGCGGGTCGACGATCACCAGATCGAACGCCGGCGCCTGGTAGCCGGGTAACCAGGTGAAGACGTCGGCCTCGATCAGCTCGTGGCGCGCGGGATCGGTGACGTGGTGCGCCCGGGCGAACGCGAGCGCGCGCGCGGAGCCGTCGACCTGGACGATGTGGCCGGCGCCCGCGGCCTCGGCGGCGCGGCCGAGCGTGCCGGAGTACGCGAACAGGTTGAGCACGCGCGCGCCGGCGAGCGGCGCGGCGGCGACCTCGCGGCGCAGGCCGCGCAGATCGAGATAGGTCCCGGTCTTCTGACCGGCGAGATCGACCGACAGGCTCAGCCCGTGCTCGACGATCGCGACCTCGGCCGGCGGCGCGCCGCGCAGGACGCGGGTGCGCGGCGGCTCGGGCGCGGCCTCGTCGGCATGGCCGCTGGCCTCGTCGGCGTGGCCGCTGGCGTGGTCGCCGTCCTGGTCGTCGTCGGGCCGGGCGGCCTGGCGCAGCCGGGCGGGGCGGAGCACGATGTGGCGGGCCGGGCCGATGATCGCCCGCAGATCGGCGCCGTGGGCCTCGGTGCTGGGCAAGCCGGCGCCGAGCGCGGCGGCGGCGTAGCGCGCGAGCGCATCGGCGCCGGTCGCGTAGCTCGAGATCACGAGCGTGTCGGCGAAGCGATCGACGACCAGCGCCGGGAGATCATCGCTCTCGCCGTGGACCAGGCGGATCGCGTCGGTGTCGCGCGCGAGCTTGGCTCGCTTGGCGACCGACGCGGCGAGCCGGCCGCGCAGCCACGCCGCGTCGGGCGCCGCGTCGCCGCGCCGGAGCACGCGGATCGCGATCGCGCCGGACGCCTCGTAGATGCCGTGGCCGACGACGCGGTTGTGGCCGTCGAACAGCCGCAGCCGCTCGCCGTCGCGGAACACGGTCGCGGCCGAGCTCAGGTGATCGCGGAAGATCCACGGGTGATGCAGGGCCAGGCCCACGGCTTCCTTGCGTAGCTGGTAGCGACGCCACTTCATGACTGCCTCCGGACAGAGCGAGTTCGCAACACGGCGAGATCGGCGCGGCCACCGGCGATCGCGGCGTCGAGGTCGGCCAGCGAGGCCTCGCTCGCTTCGATCGCGGTCGCGACGCCGAGCTCGTTGCGCAGCCGATCGGCGAGCGGCGCCGCCGGCAGCCGGGCGCCGAGCGCGTCGCCCGGCGCCGAGACCCAGAGCAGCGCGGCGCCGGCACGGACCAGCTGCGCGGCGTGGCCGAGCACCGCCGCGCGGGCGGTCGGCCGATCGTGGACCGCGGCGGCGATCCAGCCATCGGCGCGCCACGCGGTGCGCGCGGCCGCGAGCGTCGCCGGCAGCGCCTCGATCGCCGCCTCGTCGCCGCACGGATCGCACAGCAGCAGATCGAAGCCGGCGCGCGCCGCGCACTGAACCCAGGCGACCAGCGCCGGGTGCTCGGCCTGCCGGGTATCGAGCCGCGCGGCCAGCAGCGCGCCCCGGCCGTGGACGGCGTCGACCACGCCGCGCCACGCCCCGGCGCGATCGTCATCGACGAGCGCCAGGGGCGAGCCGGCCAGCGGCAGCGGCGCGGTCACGACCAGCGCGCTGCCCTCGCGCGCGGCCTGGCCGAGCGCGACCTGCTGGTCGGCGATCGCCGCGCCCGGATCGAGCTCGCCGATCGCCGTGCCCAGCCGGCGGGCCAGCCGGCGGTCGCCCAGCGCGAGCGGCAGGTCGATCGGTCGCGGCGCCGGCCCGGGCGCCGGCCGGGTCGGATCGAGCTCGCCGAGCGCCGCCGCCAGCAGCTGCTCGACGCCGCGCGCGAGGTGCGGATCGCGCTTGGCGACCGACGCGTGCGACACCCGCAAGCTGCGGGTCATCAGGCTGTACGTGAACTGGACCGGCGCCATCCGCGCGTAGCGCTCGGTGCCCTCGAACCACTCGAGGCTCGCCTGCGCCGCGGCCTGCAGCGCCTCGACCTCCGGCCGGCGCCGCGCCTCGTAGGCCGCCAGCGCGGCCTCGACCTGCCCCGGGCGCGCGAGCAGCTCGTCGCGCAGGACGATCGCGTCCTCCATCGCCAGCTTGGTGCCCGAGCCGATCGAGAAGTGCGCGGTGTGCGCGGCGTCGCCGAGCAGCACGACGTTGCCGGCGTGCCACTTGCCGCAGCGCACCGTCGGAAAGTTGCGCCAGATCGACCGGTTCTTGATCAGCCGGTGGCCGGCGAGCTCGTCGGCGAAGATCGCCTCGAGGATCGCCACGGTGCGGTCCTCGTCGGCGTCGGCCAGGCCGGCGCGGCGCCAGGTGTCCTCGCGGCACTCGACGATGAACGTCGAGCCCTCGGCGTGATAGCGGTAGGCGTGGACCCGGAACAGGCCGTGCGGGGTCTGCTTGAAGATGAACGTGAACGCCTGGTACGGCACCGTGCTGCCGAGCCACACGAACTTGTTGGGCCGGACATCGACCGCGGGCGCGAGCTCGGCGGCGAGCGCGTCGCGCACCCCGCTCGCCACGCCATCGCACGCGACCACGACGTCGGCGCGCTGCAGCTGATCGAGCGCGCGGATCTCGTGCTCGAACACGAGCTCGACGCCGAGCGCAGCGGCGCGCGCCTGGAGGATCTGCAGCAGCGCCTTGCGCTCCAGCCCGCAGAACCCGTGGCCGGTCGAGCGCAAGGTCTCACCGCCGAACTGGATCTCGATGTCGTCCCAGCGCGCGAACCGGCTGGTGATCTCGGCGTGGCTCTCGGGATCGGCCGCCGCGAGGTGGCCCAGGGTGGCATTGGAGAACACCACGCCGAACCCGAAGGTATCGGCCGGCCGGTTGCGCTCGTAGATCACGACCGCGTGCTCGGGCGCCTGACGCTTGATCAGGATGCCGAGGTACAGCCCCGCCGGGCCGCCGCCGATACAGGCGATGTTCACCGGGCCAACCTAGCAGACGCCAGCCCGAGCGTATCGCTCACAGGAACTTGAAGATCAGCGCCACCTTGGTCGTCGTGTCGAGCTTGTCGGCGACCGGCACGTAGCCCGGCGCGAAGTCGAGCCCGCCGACCTTGGCCAGCGGCGCGGGGATGTTGTCGAACTTGGCGATGAACGCGACGTTGAGCGACAGCTTCGACGACAGGCTCGCGGTGATGCCGAGCAGGCCGTTGAGCCGGACGTCCTCGAACGGCCCGGCGCGGTCCTGGCCGATCGTGATCGTGTTGCCGTTGAACAGGCCCTCGACCGAGGCCTCGACCGCGGCGGTCTTGCTGAACTTGGCCTTGTAGCCGAGGAACGCGCGCAGCGAGTGGATCGTCGTCGAGTTGCCGTCCGAGAACCGGAGGTAGCTGAGGTCGTAGCCGAGCTCGGCGAGGACCTCCTGGTCGTCTTCCTTGTACACGCCGCGGCTGTAGCCGGCCTGGCCGCCGCCGAGGAAGTCCTTGCCCGCCGGGCGATCGGTCGCGGCGAGGCCGGTGACGTACAGCGCGTCGAGCTCGGTGAAGTACCGGTCGTAGCGCGCCTTGGCGATCGCGTTCTCGGCCGAGGTCGTCGAGTTGTGGCTCAGCTCCGCGGGATCGATCATGCCGTTGCCGTTGGCGTCGGCCGCGGTCCGGATCGTCGCGCGCGCGAACGTGCCGGCGAGCGTCAGGTCGAGCTTGTTGTCCTTGTCCTTGCGGGTCGCGTTGACCCCGGCGGTGACCGTCGTGGTCTTCGAGTTGCCGGTGGTCGCGACCACGCCGACCTCGCCCTTGACGTCCCACGAGACGTCCTTGACGTCCTTGATCTCGGCGATCTTGCCCTTCTCGAACGTCGGATCGTCGGCGTGAGCGAGCCCCGGGCACATCGCCGCGAGCGCGGCAGCCAGCGTACAGAGAGCGAGCGTCTTCATCAGGGCGCGGACCATAGCGGACCGCGTCGCGGTCACGCGAGTTGTTGCGTCGTTAGATCGCCGATGCCGCTGAGCACCGGTGGTGGGCAGTCGACCTCCGGCGCCGCCTTGTACGTACCGCTGTAGCACTCCTGGGCGTGCAGCGTGCCGCGCGCCCACGCGATGAACCGCGCGTCGTCGCGGATCAGCGCCGCATCGCCGCCGTAGCAGCCATACGCGACCGGCGCGTCGTCATCGAACACCAGGACGCTCACGCAGTCGTTCTCCGCGCAGTGGACGCGGACGACCCTACGCTTGCCGCCCGGCGGCGTGGGCACGCGCCGCGAGCACACGACGGGACCGCCCATGCTCCACTTCTGCAGATCCTCCTGGACGGCACCCTGCTTGGCCTTGCACATCTTCTTCTCGAGCTCCTTACCAAGTTACCGGTCGAACACCACGATGCTGGAGAGCCAGGCGGCGGACGGGCCGAGCAGCCGGCGCTCGCTGGCGAGCACCACCGCCGGATCGTCGCCGGAGCGCAGCCGGTCGACCAGGGCGCGAAACACCTGATCGGCGCTGTCGTCGGGCACCGGCTCGGTCGGCGCGATCACCGTGCGCGCGCCGGCCTGGAGGAACGACGTCGCCAGGCTCCACGGCTCGGTCGTGACCTGGACCCGCCCGGCGTCGCAGCCGGCGAGCACCACCGCCGGCGCGTTGGCGAGCCGCGCGGCCTGGACCTTCGACGCGGTCAACAGGTAGTCGCCGCCCGGGCCGGCGCTGAGCACCAGGCTCGCGGCCGACGGCTCGCTGACGTCGGTGAAGCCGTGCGCGACGATCACGATCAGGCTGGCGTCGGTCATGCGCTCGAGCACGCGCGCCGGGGTCGCGGCCATGCCCGACAGCAGCTCGCCGCCGACGCGGGGCTCGAACCGGTGCAGGCGCGGCAGCTGCAGCGCATCGGGCGGCGCGACGTCGGACACCACGAGCTCGCGCGGCGGCAGCAGCGGCGCGGCGACCGGCGTGTGGCCGCTGCGATACGACCACGCGACCTCGTCGTCGAGCAGGCGCGGCGCGCCGAAGTACGGGCCGGGCGCGAGCACGGCGATGCGCGCGCAGCCGGCCAGCCGCGCGCGCATCGCCGGCGACACCACCGCGTGGGCCGGCAGCCGGATCTGCCCGGCCGGGAGCTCGCGGGCCTCGAGCGCGACCTCGCCGCGGGCGTCGCGCACGGCGACGATCAGCCGGTTCCACGACGCGACGCCGAGCACGCACGGCGCGCCATCGGGCGCCCCCAGCCGCTCGGCGAGCAGCGCGAGCACCTCGTCGCCGCGCGCCGCGGTCGCCGCGGCGTCGACCAGCGCGTCGAACGCCAGGCCGCGCACCATCGGCGCGTTCGGCCGGCTCGGGGCCTCGGCCGTGGCCTGGATCACCGCACGCAGCGCCTGGTGGCCGGCGC
>DASWOO010000002.1:0-3972 GCA_036404335.1 Kofleriaceae bacterium | reverse complement strand
CGTCGATGATCGCGAGGTCGCGCCCGCCGCGCTGTGGCGCGCGCTGCGCCAGGCGACCATCGCGGGTCGGATCGTCCCCGTGCTCGCCGGCTCGGCGTATCACCATCGCGGTGTGGAGCCCCTGCTCGACGCCGTGGTGGCGCTGCTGCCGTCGCCGCGCGATCGCGGCCCGGTCGACGGCGTCGACAACGGCGACCTGGCCGCGCTCGGCTTCAAGGTCATGTTCGACGACCACGGCCAGCTGACGTTCGTGCGGGTGTACCGCGGCGTGCTCGAGAAGGGCATGACGGTGCTCGCGTCGCGCGCCGGGCGCAAGCTCCGGATCGGGCGGCTCGTGCAGCTCATGGCCGACCAGCGCGAGGAGGTCACCCGGCTCGAGGCCGGCGAGATCGGCGCGATCATCGGCGTGGCGCTGACCGCGGGCGAGACCCTGTGCGCGCCCGACGCGCCGGTGATGCTCGACGCGATCACGCCGCCCGAGCCGGTCGTGCGCGTGGCGATCGAGCCGCGGACGGCGACCGACCGCGAGCGGCTGGGCGTCGCCCTCGGACGCATGGTCGCGGCCGACCCTTCGCTGCGCATCGAGTCGGACGACGACACCGGCCAGACCCTGCTGGCCGGCATGGGCCAGCTGCACCTCGAGATCTCGGTCGAGCGGCTCGCGACCGAGCATCGGGTCTCGGTGGCGACCGGCCGGCCGCTGGTCGCGTACCGCGCGACGGTGACGCGCCCGGTCCGCCGTGACTATCGCCACGTCAAGCAATCGGGTGGACCCGGCCAGTGGGCGCACGTCGTCCTCGAGGTCGGGCCGGCCGAGCGCGGCGCGGGCGTGGTGTTCGAGGACCGGATCCGCGGCGGCGTCATCCCGCGCGAGTACGTGCGCGGGGTCGAGGCGGGCGTGCGCGAGGCGGCGGCCCACGGCGTGCTCGGCGGTCACCCGGTCGTCCACGTCCGGGTCGCCCTGGTCGACGGCGCCACCCACAGCAACGACTCGAGCGAGCTGGCGTTCAAGGTCGCCGGATCGCTCGCGTTCCGCGCCGCGGTGGCCGTCGCCGCGCCGCGCGTGCTCGAGCCGGTGATGCGCCTCGAGGTCACCTGCCCCGACGAGCACATCGGCGCCGTGGTCGGCGACCTCGGCCGGCGCGGCGGTCAGGTGGTCGGCCTCGACGTCCGCGAGCCGGCCGGCGACCGGATCGTGCGCGCCGAGGTGCCGCTCGCCCAGACGTTCGGCTATGCCGGCGCGCTGAGCGGGCTGACCCACGGCCGCGGCCGGTTCGTGCTCGAGCCGCTGCGCTACGAGCCGGTGCCCGAGGCCCGGATGCGCGCGCTGGCCGCGTGAGTGACAGCCCGGTGGCGCGCGCCACCGGGCTGTTGGTTTGCCCATGCCGCGCCGCGCCGTGCGTGCTTGCCAGTGATTGCCAACCGCGGCCGCGCGACGGCCGGCGCGGTGATCGCTTATCGTGCTCGCGGGTGCGGCTCTTCGCTGTCGTCGTGGTGTGGCTCGTCGGGCTGGCGAGCTGCGGCGTGGATCGATCGGCGCCCGAGCCGACCGGGACGCCGCGCGGCGCGAGCCAGCCGATCGTGAAGACGCCGCGCGCGCCGTGCCCGCGCTCGGCGACGCCGTGCGTCGACATGTACATCGCCGCGCACGAGGACGACGACCTGTTGTTCATGAACCCCGACATCATGAACAGCATCGACCAGGGCAACCGCGTCGTCGTGGTCCACGTCACGGCCGGCGATCTCACCGCGGCCGACCGGCACGGGCCGCCGCTGGACCTCGACCAGTACTGGATCGATCGCGAGCGCGGCGTGCTCAACGCCTACGCGTACATGGCGCGCGGCGCCGATCACGCGTTCGCGGCGTACGCGCCGCCGACGCAGGTGCCGGACAGCTGGCGGCTGGTCGGCGACGCGCCGTCGACCACGGCGATCACCGTCGATGGCGTGCAGCTCACGCAGTACGACCTGATCGACGATCCGTCGCATCAGATCTCGCTGGTGTTCCTGCGGCTGAGCGATCTCCAGCTCGAGAACGCCTGGACCAACCAGCCGGGGCTCGGCGGCGCGTTCGGCGCGCGGCCGGGCTACGTGCGGCACCTCGGGCCCGGTGAGGTCCAGACCCTCGCGTGCGACGGCCACATGGCGTGCCCGCTGGGATCGCAGCTGCCGGCGCAGATCCTCGGTCGCGATCAGCTGATCGACGTGCTGCGCGATCTGATGCTCCGGTTCCAGGCCAGCTCGGTGAGCGCGCAGGACTCGACCAACCTCTACGCCGACGCGGTGCACGGCCGCGGCGGGTGCGGCCATGGCCCGGCGCCGGCCGGGACCTGCGGGCGCTACGACTACTGGGATCACGTCTACTCGTCGTCGTTCACCCTCGCCGCCGCCGCCGAGGCCCAGGCCGCGATGAGCCACACCTTGTGGCTGCGCCAGTACCGCGGCTACACGCTGTCGCAGGAGCCGGCCAACCTGTCGGTCGACGAGGCCCGCCGCAAGGCGCGGGTGTTCCATCGCCAGGCGGTGTTCGACGCCAAGATCATGCGCCACGACGATCACGGCCCCGACGCCGACGGCACCGCCGGCGACACCGCCTACAACCCGGCGTACGCGTTCTCGTGGCAGACCCGCCAGCTCGCGACCCGCACCCTGGTCGGCACCGCGAGCCTGCAGGGCCGGCTGCGCGCCAACGACGGCTGCCTGTGGACCCACGGCGCGGCGCCGACCTGGGCCAACTGCGCCGACGCGCCGTCGTGGATCCTGACGACGACCAATCAGATCCAGCTCGCCGGCACGGCGCAGTGCCTCGAGGTCACGCCGGGTGGCGGCGCCGCCGATCCGGTCGCGCTCGCGCCGTGCGCGGCGGGCGCGCCGGGCCAGATCCTGTTCGTGTTCGGCAACGGCCAGATCCGTACGGTCGGCGGCCGGTGCCTGACCTCGGATGGCGTCGCGATGGACTGCGACCGCGCGACCGACTTCGGCCACGCCGCCGGCCGGCCGACGCCGATCCAGGACTGGACGCTGATCTTCGACGACGCGCAGCTGGTGTCGAGCCAGTTCGACCACGCGGCGCTCGCCGGCTCGCCGTCGTACTACCAGACGTTCCAGCTGGTGCATCGGCACCTGTGCGCGCGGGAAGCCGGCGGCCTGTACTGCGCGGCGAGCGACGGCGACCCGCTGGCGCCGTCGCTCCTGCCCCAGGCGTTGGTGTCCGACATCTACCGCGACGACATGGACTGGCGCCACGCCGCGTACGGCGCGACCGTGGCCGCCGCCTGGCAGGGCGCGACCGGATCGCTGATCGCGTGCGGCCGCGGCATCGACGGCCTGGTGTGCAGCTCGGGCCTGCGCTCGCCGGACTACGCCGACGCCGCCGGCTGGCGCACGCGCGCCTCGTACTACCGCTCGCTGCGCTACCTCGATCTGTACGGCAACGGCCTGATCAGCGCGTGCGGCCGCGCCGCGACCGGCGTCGCGTGCTCGGTCAACATCGGCGGCAGCTGGGCAGCCACCGCGCTGTGGTCGCCCGGGTTCGCCGACGACCAGGGCTTCGGCGAGCCCGGCACGGGCGACACCCTGCAATACGCCGACGTCGACGGCGATGGCCGGATCGATGTCTGCGGCCGCGGCCCGTCCGGCATCAGCTGCGCGGTCATGATGAAGCAGGCGCCGTTCGCCGGCTTCATCTACATGCACGCCTGGTCGTTCGACGAGGATCGCAGCAACGCGGCCGCCGCGCCGGACTTCTCGAACCGCGATCCGGCCGCGGCGTGGTCGAGCTCGCCCGCCTATTACGGCTCGATCCGCCTGGTCGATCTCAACCGCGACGGCTTCGCCGACGTTTGCGGCCGGACGCCCGCGGGCCTGGCCTGCGCGTTCTCGACCGGCTCGTCGTTCGAGCGCGCCCGCCTGGTCGCGCCGCTCGACTTCACCGACGCCCAGGGCTGGAGCGACCCGGCGTTCGGCTCGACC
>DASWOO010000001.1:0-2637 GCA_036404335.1 Kofleriaceae bacterium | reverse complement strand
CCGCCGCGCTCGCGCTGTTCGAGCTGGCGCGCCAGCCCGGCCCCGATCAGGAGGCCGCGAGCTTCTACCTCGCCGAGTCGCTGTACCAGAAGGGCGACCGCGGCGCGGCGCGCGGCTACTACGAGCAGGTCGTCGGCAAGGGCAGCGTCGCCAGCCGGTACTACCAGCCGTCGCTCGAGCGCCTGCTCGAGATCGCGATCGCCCAGAACGACCACGGCAACACCGAGCAGACGATCGCCGCGCTCGATCGCATCCAGCCCGGCCAGCGCCTGGCGTCGGTGCCCTACGTCCGCGGCAAGCTGGCCTACGCCCAGGGCAAGCACGACGAGGCGATCGGCTACTTCCAGGCCGTGGCCAAGGGCTCCGACCAGGAGCTGCCCGCCGCCTACTTCCTGGCGACGACCTACGTCGCCAAGAAGGAGCTCGACCGCGCGATCGAGCTGTTCGCCGAGCTGACCGGGCGCAAGCCGCGTTCGGCCAACGACCGCCGGGTCATCGAGCTGTCGCAGCTCGCGCTCGGCCGGCTGTACTACGAGCGCGATCAGGCGTCGAAGTCGATCGACGCGTACCTCCTGGTCGATCGCCACAGCGACCTGTTCCCCGACGCGCTGTACGAGGTGGCGTGGGTCTACGTCAAGGGCAAGCAGTACGACAAGGCGCTGCGCGCGCTCGAGCTGCTGTCGCAGTCCGACCCGGGCTCGACCAAGACGCCGACCGTGCGCATCCTCGAGGGCAACCTCCGGATCCGCAAGGCGCAGATGCTGCGGGCGTCGACGATCCAGGGCACGCTCGATAGCCGCGACATCGACGACCCGGGCAGCGAGTACGACAAGGCCGTGCAGGTCTTCACCGAAACCCACGACCTGTACCTGCCGTCGTACGCCGCGCTCGCGCAGATGGTCGACGACAAGGCCGACCCGGCGCAGTACCTGGCGCAGATCGCCGGCCGGTCCGAGCGCGTGTTCCAGACCGCGGCGCCGGTGCCCGAGGCCGCGGTGCAGTACCTGCGCGACGAGCCCGCGGTCCAGCGCGTGGTCGAGGTCGAGTCCGACCTGGGCGAGGTCCACGCCAACATGGCCGAGACCGAGGGCATGATCGCCCGGCTCGAGGGCGTGCTCGCCGCCAAGGACCGGACCTCGGTGTACCCGGCGCTCGCCAGCCGGCGGTCGCGGCTCGCCGCGATCGAGGACGACGTCATCCGGCTGCGCGCGGCGCTCGCCGACCAGTCCGGCGGCGCGAGCCCGGCCCGGCGCCAGCAGCTCGCGGCCTATCTGGCGATGCCCAGCGCCGAGCAGGTGGCGGTCGATCACCTGTCGGCCAACCGCATGGCGTACGACACCGCCGAGGCCCAGGCCGGCGAGGTCGAGTCCGCGATCGGTCAGGCCCAGGCGATGGCGGTCGCGCTGCGCAAGTTCGCGATCGACACGCCCGAGCTGCCGGCCGATCAGCGCGCGGCGATCACCGGCTCGCTCGGTGATGCCAGCAAAGAGGCCGAGGCGATCGAGGGCGAGCTCCAGCAGATCCACAAGGAGCTGCAGATCGGCCGCGACCTCGCCGGGGTCGGCGACCCGGTGATCGCCAGCGCGCGCGCGGCGCGCCACCAGCTCAAGGAGGCCGAGGACGCCGAGCAGCGCCAGGCGCGCGCCGGCGGCGGCCTCGCCCAGCAGCAGGAGCGCGCGGCGCGGCTCGCCGCCCAGCTCGAGCAGCTCGAGGGCCAGATCGACCAGATCGTCGACCAGGGCATGGCCGAGACCCGGTCCCAGCTCGACGAGGCCCGCCAGCTGCTCGCCGGCTATCGCACCGAGCTCGACGCCAACGAGGCCGAGACCCGCGCGATCGGCGGCGACGTGCTCGGCCGGACCTTCGCCGACGTCAAGGCCAAGCTCTACGACATCGTGATCCGCACCGACGTCGGCAACGTCGACGTCAGCTGGTCGCAGAAGTCCGACATCGACGACGAGCTCAAGCGGCTCAACCTGTCGCGCCAGCGCGAGCTCAAGCAGCTCAAGGACGAGTTCAAGGACGTCCTCGACGCCGGCACGCCCCGGCCGTCGACGCCGCAGAAGAAGACCGAGATGCCCAAGCCGGAGTCGAACCCGACGGGCGGCAGCCCCGACCAGGGCGCCCCCGAGCAGCGGATCAACCCGGGCTCGACCAAGCCGCCGGCGCCCGCCGCGCCCGCGGTCCAGCCCGACAAGAAGCCGACGTCGGCCCGCAAGTCGACGCCCAAGCCGCCGACCGCCTCGGTCTCGGCCGGCGCGAAGGGAGGCGCCCAGTGAAGCGCCTCCTCTCGCTCGCCTTGGCGCTCGCGGTGACCGCCAGCCCGGCGCTGGCCCAGCCGCACGGCGAGCCGGTGACCGGCGACCCGCAGAGCTTCCCCTCGGCCCCGGCCAATGGCCCCGGCGTCGGCCAGCCGCGCCCGGACACCGGCCCGCACGGCGAGCCGGTCGGCCGGCCCCTCGCCGGAGCCCCGGCCGGCCGGGCCCGCCCGGCGCCGCCGCCGGCCCAGCTGACGCCGCAGGAGCAGGATCAGCTCAAGGACATCGAGGCCGAGTACGACCGGTTCGTCGCCGCGGCCAACACGCACGACACCCGGATGCGGGCGATCGCCAAGCGCGAGTACGACTCGCGGACCGG